>JAPLKX010000391.1 GCA_026387845.1 Candidatus Hydrogenedentota bacterium
GCTCAAAGGCCAGTACGGCGACAGCTTCGCATGGTACGCTCCTATCGAGAAGACCGACGGAAGCATCACGGTTTCAGAGGAACCTATCGAGGAACCTCTGCATGGATGCTTCGCGTCTTCATCGAAGTCGGCAGGTAAGGGCGGCCCCACGTCACACGGGGACCTCATGTTGCTGGCTCTGGTGACCGGCGCTTTGACAGGTGTTGTGCGCCGCGGCAAGGCGCGTGTGTGCTGAGATCGGAATCGAGCAAGACAGACCAGCAGGCCACGCCGCAGTGACGTGGCCTGCTGACGCAGGCGCTTCTCGGGCATAACGGAGGACGCTTCGGAAGGGAACCTACGTGGAAGGATTTGGGGAAGCGCCCGTAGAGTAGCCAGCTCGCGCTGTACTCCGTGGTCATGCCTATATCGGCGCGGCGGCGTCTTCGGAGAAGATTCGGATGTGCTGCCATTGGCCTCGGGCGAAGCGGGCGAAGAGGAATCCGGCGAGGATGATGATGTGGCCGGTGGCGCCCATCCATGCGCCGATGGCGCCGAGCCCTGCGGGGAATGCAAGCACCATGGCGGCGGGAAGGAACACGAAGCAGTTAAGGGCAAAGGTGGCGATGGCCATCCACCGGGTGTCGCCGGCCCCGCGTAGGGCGCCGCCCGAACAGACAACGACCACCGACCCGTTCTGCCTCCGCATGTACCAGGACAACCAGTTCAACGAAAAGGAAGGCTTGGGCTACAAGTTCGACAAGCCCAGCGTGACGTCGCACATGTGGAAAGGCAGCCTGCCGCGCCTCGCGCCCGGCACTCACGTGGTTGAGGTCCGCACCAAAGACATGTTCGGCCACACCTATTCGGCAAAGAAAATCGTACGGGTGTTATAAGCATCGAAAGGCGTATTGAAATGCGAGCAGTAGTCGTGACAACGGTCCTTATCCTCTTGGCAGCCTGCGCATTTGCCTACGATGTAAACAGGACCCATCTGCCCGAACTCGACCGGGCGTTGTGCCGCAAGCAGGTCAACGTGCCGGACATCGGCGAGTTCAAAACGTTGAAGTGCGATTTCCATATCCACACCGTGTTCTCGGACGGGGTGGTGTGGCCGGACGTGCGCGTCATCGAAGCGTGGCGCGACGGGCTCGACGCGATGGCGATCACCGACCACATCGAGAAACACCCGCGCAAGCCCAACATCACCGGCGACGACAACTCGTCCTACGATATCGCGGTCCCCGGCGCCGCCACCTCGCTGCCGGTCAATGTCACGAATCTGCACACAAACCTCAACGAAACCCTGGCTACAACCCTCGAAATCCCCGCGGCCAAATAGGCCGACGCGCTTCTTAAGCACGCTGCAACAAATAATAGAGGTCTTTGTCCCAATGGTCTCAATGGTCCCAATGGTCCCACTCCAAAACGTAGCAAGGTTTAAATGATCATGCTTATGTCGCCTATGCTCTTGTTGTGCGCGCTCGCCGCCCCGCCTGCCAATGACCTGACGCTCTGGTACACGCACCCCGCATCGGAGTGGAACGAGGCAGTGCCGGTGGGCAATGGCCGGCTGGGCGCGATGGTGTTCGGCGGAGTGGGAGAGGACCGCATCCAGATCAACGAAGACACAATGTGGAGCGGCCATCCCCACGACTACACCAACCCCGAGGCGCTCGAGTATTTGCCCAAGGTCCGCGAGCGTATCTTCGCCGGGGATTTTGCCGGTGCGCAACGGCTTGTCGACAAGCACATGCTCGGCAACCCCAACCGCCTCCAGGCCTACCAGCCGCTGGCCGACCTGCTGCTGACCTTCAACCACGAAGGCGAGCCATCGGATTACAGGCGTTCGCTGGACCTCGACCGGGCCGTGGCTACGGTTTCGTACAAGTGCGGAAACACGACCTTCACGCGGGAGATCTTCTCGACCGCCGACGACGGCGTCATCATCGTGCGGCTGTCGTCCGATGCGCCGGGTGCGCTGAGTTTTGAAGCGGCCCTATCGAGCCCGCACATGCATTCCGTCAACTGCCCCCGCTCAAACCACCTGATCCTCCAGGGCGAGTGGACGCCCCCCGAGAAGGTCGAAGGCCTCATGGGCAAGATGGATGGGCCCGGCCTGCGATTCGAGGCATGGCTGACGGTGGTGGCCGACGGCGGCAGCGTCAAGTCCGGCGGGGGTAAAATCACCGTCGAAAGCGCCGACACCGCAACACTCGTCATCGCCGCCGGGACAAGCTACAAGAATTTCAACGACATCAGTGGCGACCCCGCCGACATTTGCCGCAAAACCACCGGCGGCGCCGTCCACAAAACCTACCAGGACCTGCTTGCCGCGCATCTGGCCGACTACCAGCCGCTGTTCCGGCGGGTGTCGCTCGATCTGGGGGATGGTCCGTCTGCTCACCTCCCCACCAACGAGCGCCTGAAGGCGGTCCAGCTTGGCGCGGATGATCCCGGGCTCGCGGCCCTGTATTTCCAGTACGGCCGGTATTTGCTCATTGCGTGCAGCAGGCCCGGAGGCCAGCCCGCCAACCTGCAGGGCATGTGGAACGACAGCATGGCCCCGCCATGGGGATCGAAATGGACCACCAACATCAACGCCGAGATGAATTACTGGCCTGCCGAGGTATGCAACCTGGCCGAGCTGCACCAGCCCCTGTTTGACTTGATCGACGGCTGCGCCCAGACAGGCCGACGAACCGCAAGCATCCACTACGGGTGCCGCGGCTGGGTGCTTCACCACAACACCGACATCTGGCGCGGAACCGTGCCTGTCGATGGCAGCGGCAGCGGGATGTGGCCGACAGGCGGGGCGTGGATGTGCCGCCACCTGTGGGAGCACTACGCCTACGGCGGCGACCGGCGCTTCCTCGAACACGCCTGGCCCATCATGAAAGAGGCCAGCCTGTTCTTCCTCGACTTTCTCGTGCCGGAGCCCAAACACGGCTGGCTCGTGACGTGCCCGTCGATTTCGCCCGAGAACAAGTTCGTCACACCGGACGGCCGGAAGTCGGCCGTGTGCGCCGGGCCAGCCATGGACAGCCTGATCATCCGCGAACTTTTCACCAACACGAGCCGGGCCGCCGAAATACTGGGGGTCGACGCAGAGTTTGCGCGCCGGCTCGACGAGGCCAGGGCCAAACTTCCCCCGCCTCTCATAGGCTCGCACGGCCAACTGCTCGAGTGGCTCGAAGAGTACGAGGAGGCCGAGCCGGGCCACCGCCACATGTCGCACCTCTACGGCCTGTATCCGGGCGATCAGTTCACGGTGCGCGGCGCCCCCGAGTTGGCGAAGGCCGCGCGTGTCTCGCTGGAACGGCGTCTCGAACAGGGCGGCGGCCACACCGGCTGGAGCCGCGCGTGGATCATCAACTTTTGGGCGCGGCTCGAAGACGGCGAGAAGGTCCATGAAAACGTAAACGCGTTACTCGCCAAATCCACTCTGCCCAACCTGTTCGACAACCACCCGCCGTTCCAGATCGACGGCAATTTCGGCGGCGCCGCCGGCATCGCCGAATCATTGCTGCAGAGCCACGCCGGCGAGATCGCCCTGCTGCCCGCGCTGCCCCGCGCATGGAACACCGGCAGGTTCAAAGGTCTCCGCGCACGCGGCGGATTCGAGCTGGATGCGGAGTGGAAAGATGGGCGGCTGACAAGGGCAATCATTAAGTCAACTCTCGGCAACTCCTGCCGCCTGCGATCCAACGCGGCCCTTGCAGTTAAAACCATCTCCGGTGAGCCGACAGAATTCCAGCGGCCAGAGGACACGGTGCTTCAGTTTTCAACGCAACGCGGGCAAACGTACGTGATCGAGTGAATCCGCCGCCGGGGGAATATGCTCTAGTCGAGCCCGATTGAAAACATCCGTTCGAGATCGTAATTGCTGTACGCCTTGAACCCGATGAGCGTGGTGGTCTTCTCGATGCCCTCGAGCTTGAGCATCTTGTCCGTGATGAGGTCGGCGAGCTTTTCATTATTCTTCACGCGCATCATGATGGCGAGGTCCCACTCGCCGGCTTCCACCCGCGTCTTCCAGCCCGCGCCGTCCGCTAATAGGGGAGCTATTTGGAGTGCGGCAGCTTGCTGCCGCTTTAGCCCAGATTGTTCACTCAAGGCAGCTTGCTGCCGTACCTGGGAAATCAGGACACCGGCTTGTCCGGGTAGCAAGCTGCCCAGCTTGGCGTTTTGATTGAGCTTTGCGCGAAAGCGGCAGCAAGCTGCCGCACTCCAAAAAGGCCGGTACTTTCAGGAAGGTTGTCTACGGAGTTGCAGGGTTTTTGTTGCTGGAGTAGATTACGGACGACACTTTTGAGGAGGATCGATCCGTGATACGAGGGAGACAGGCATACTTCTTGGCCGCGGCAATATTGGCGGCGTTGTGTTTGAGCGGCATTTCGCACGCAGAACCGGTGCAGGCGTCGGAAGGTCAGATCACGCTGCCTACCTACACCTGGTACGACGACGCCAACCCGGTGTTCGACGCGCTGGAAAGCGGCATCTACTATCCCTACACGCGGCAGGACTTGCTCGGCATCGAGAAAATCGATCGGACGTACCGTGCCGTGTTTCTTGAAAATGAGTACCTGAAAGTGACGTGCCTGCCGGAGTTGGGCGGCCGGATTCACTCGGTGCTCGACAAGACGACCAACGAGGAGATGTATCACAAGAACGACGTGATCAAACCCGCCCTGATTGCTATGCGCGGCGCGTGGATCAGCGGCGGCATCGAGTGGAACCCCGGCCCGCACGGACATACCGTCACGATCGTCTCGCCGGTGGACGTGACGACCGTGAAGAACCCCGACGGGTCGGCCGCGCTGGCCATCGCCAACGTGGAAAAAATGTTCCGGACGCGCTGGACCGTGCGCCTGACGCTGCACCCGGGCAAGGCGTATCTCGACGAGGAAATCGCCATCTACAATCCCAACGACGCGATCAACCCGTATTACTTCTGGAACTGCACCGCGTTCCCCAACCTGCCGGGCACGCGGTTCATTTACCCGATGACGCTGGGGTGCGACCATGCCGGCACGAGTTTCTTCACGTGGCCCATGCACGAAGGCAAAGACATCACCTGGCTCAAGAACTACCAGACCATGGCGTCGGTTTTCGCGTTCGAGTGCGGGTTCGACTTCTTCGGCGCGTACGACGTCGACCGCAACCGTGGCATCGTTTCGTTCGCGGATCACGACAAGCTGCCCGGCAAAAAAGCGTGGACGTGGGGCAAGGACGATTTCGGCGTCACCAGCGAGATGAAACTGTCCGACGCGGGCCCGGTCCACTCGCAGTACATCGAGGTGCAAAGCGGCCCGCTGCTGACGCAAGCGGATTACGGGATGCTCAAACCGGGGGATTCGGTGTTGTGGCGCGAGTACTGGTACCCGGTGCACGGGCTCGGCGACGGGTTTGAATACGCCACGCGCGAGGCCTGCGTCAACGTCAAGTACACCGGGTTGGCCATAGACGTGAACGTGCTGGCGACGGGCGTCTACCCCGGCGCGCGCGTGACCGTGGCGAGCGCCAACGAGAAACTGGCCGACCAGCAGGTCGATCTGTCGCCGCAATTACCGGCGCTCGTTGCCGTGCAGGACGCGCCCGGCGGGCCCATCACCATCACCGTGACGGCCGCGGACGGACAAGAGCTGCTGCGGTACGTTTCGCCGCTGCAGATTCCAAAAGTCGAGCCGCCCGACCTGACGAAAAAACCGGCGCAGCCCGACGGCCTGCCGACGCCTGACGAGTTGTACGCCGAAGCCTCGCTGCTCGACAGCCAGACCAACCCCGTCGGCGCGTATGCGGCCTATGAGAAAGTGATCGAGGCCGATCCGGGGCACGTGCCGGCGCTGTGCGGGCTGGCCGTGATCGAGATCGAGCAGGCGCAGTATGAGAAGGCGGAGGCGCATGCGTGCAAAGCCATCGAGCGCGACCGCGAGCACGGCTGGCCGTGGTACCTCCTGGCCATGACGCATCTGCGCCGCGCCCGGTACGACGACGCGCTCTACGCCGCAAACAAGGCCATGCTGTCGAAGGACGCGCAGGCGCTGGGTTACGGCGTGGCGGGCCGGGCCTATGCCGCGCTGGGCAAGTACGAGGAAGCGGAGACGATGTTGGCGCGCGCCGTCAAAATCAAGCCCGACGCCCGCAGCCGGGCCCGCGTGTTGGCGGTCCAAGCCGCCATGGGCGGCAATGCGGCCGAGCTTGCATCTGCCGAGGTCGAGCAGGATCCCGTGGACTGGATCTTCCGCGCCATTGCCGATTCGCGTGGCAACGAGAAATACCAGTGGGCCGCGCGCAACCTGCTGACGGCGTCGGGCGAGCCGGAATTCAACGCGCTGAACGTGGCCTCGTTTTTCGCCGACCTCGGTTTGTACGAAGAGGCGGCACGATGGCTCATGGCATATACTGACCAAGCTTCCGCCACGGCCGGCTCGCCCAGTCTGTACTCTTCCTATGCGCTTGCGTATTACGCCGACAAGGCCGGCGGCAAAAAGGCCGGTGCCGATTTTCTGCAGCAAGCGCAAGGCGTTTCGCCGGACTTCGCGTTTCCTCACGGGGCCGATGCACTCGATGTCATGTTGTATGCCGCCGCGGCGAATCCAAACGACGCGTCGGCGCACCTGCTGCTCGGGTACGTCTACGCGGGCCTGAACCGGCTCGAGGAGGCCGTGCCGGAATGGCGCAAATCGGTCGAGCTGAACCCGCGGCTGTCAACGGCCCTGCGGCTGCTCGGATTGTACGAATGGAAGGTGGCAAAACGGCTCGACGAAGCCGAGAAATGGTACCGAAAAGCCATCGAGGCCCGGCCGGACGATCAAATTCTGCACCGCGACCTCTGCGAGATCCTCGGCGCATCGGGCCGCCGCGCCGAAGCCATTCAGATTGCCCAGGCTGCGCCGCGGTCGCCCGCGCCGCGATACGATCTCATCCTCTGGCTCGCGGACGCGTACGTGGCGGAAGCCCGGTACGACGACTGCATCAACCTGTTAAGCACGGAGCGGTTCTCGAACTGGGAAGGCAGCAGCAAACCGCGCGACGTCCTGGTTTCTGCGCTGATGGCGCGCGGCAAGGCGCGGTTCGACGCCGGCCAGACCGAATCGGCGCTCGCCGATTTCCAGGCCGCGCTCGAGTATCCGGAAAACCTCGGTGTCGGCGCGCGGTACGCCCGGACCGACGCCGAAGTCCAGTACTGGCTCGGGAAGGCGCTGATGACGCTGGGCCGGCGCGACGACGCGCGGGCCGCATGGGAGAACGGGGCGGGCCAGCACACGTCCAAATCCAAGCCGCTGCCGATGATCTCCGTGCCCGCGGGCCAGGACGATTTCGTCCAGCGGTGCCAAACGGCCCTTGAGCTCTTAAACGTAGGCGCGGTCGTCTCGCCCGCGCCGTCCAGACCACAAGCTCTGGGCAGCGGCCATGACGGCGGTGAACCACAGGCTGCTGGATCGCGTACTCTTATCACTCGAAATGATCGTGTTGCAGCGGGAGCCTGCCATGAATAGTAACGAGAACCAACCCGCGCCCAAAACGTTCGTACAAACGCTGACCGGCGACGGCAACCCGCTCGACGACTGGCGGCAGATCACCGACGAAGAAGTGGCCCTCGTGACCGATATGACGCGGCGGAACGAGTTGTCCGGCGGGACGCCCGTGGTGAGAGAGTTTGAACGCCGCTGGCGCGAGTGGATCGGGTCGAAATACAGCCTCACGACGATGAACGGCACGACCGCGTTGTACAGCGCGTATTTCGGGCTGGGCGTCGGCCCGGGCGATGAGGTTATCTGCCCCGCGAACACCTGGATCTGCACGATCGCGCCCGCCGTGTTTCTTGGCGCGCGGCCCGTGTTTTGCGACATCGACCCCGAGACGCTGCTGATGGACCCGGAGGACGTCCGCCGGAAAATCACGCCCAACACCGCGTGCATCGTCGCCGTACATCTCTGGGGGCTGGTGTGCGACATGGACGCGATCCTTTCGATTGCGCGCGAGCGCAACATCCCCGTGCTCGAAGATTGCAGCCACGCACACGGCGCAAGGTACAAGGGGCGGCTGTGCGGCGGGCTCGGCGCCGTCGGGTGCTGGAGCCTGCAGGGATCGAAAGCCGTCAGCGCCGGCGAGGGCGGCGTGCTGGCCACGGACGACGTCGAGGTATTCGAGCGGGCGTGCCTGGCCGGGCAGGTCAACCGGATATCCGGCGTCGACCTCGTCACCGAACGTTACACCCAATACCAGCCGCTCGGGCTTGGCAACAAGTTTCGCGCGCACCCGCTCGGAATCGGCCTGGCGTCCGTCCAACTCCGCCGGCTCGAAGAAACCAACAAACTCCGCAAAGAATTTTTTCAGGCGGTCGAATCGCGCCTCGAGCGGATTCCCGGCCTGCGCCCGGTGAAACACATCGACAACACCGAGCGCGGCGGCTACTACGGTTTCCCAATCCTGCACGACCCGGACGCGATGGGCGGCGTCACAACCCAATCGTACGTGGCCGCGTTGCGCGAGGCCGGGCTTAATGCCGAGATCGCGCCATACCCCAACCTCCACGAGTTGCCGCTGTTCGCAAAAGGTTTCGACCTGTGGACGCGCAACCGCGGCCCGCTCTGCCCCGAGCACGGCTACAAAGGCTACAAGCCCCAAGACCTCCCCGGTGCATACCAGGCCGCCCGAAGAACCATTTTCCTGCCCCGCCTCACAAAACCAAAAACCGGCGCCGTCGAATACATCCTCGAAACGCTCCGTATTACGGCCGAAAAACTCGCGGCGACCTCGTCGTGACTGGCATTTTCGTCCCTTATGTCCTTTTCGTCCCTTAAACCAGAAAACGCGCCGCCTGTCTAATTCTGCGCTTTCAGCGCTCACGGATTCCCATTTGTGCTAGACTGATTCCTGATGATCGGGGCGGCGGTTATGCCCAATTCGCCTGCACATAGCTTCTTGTCCCGGCCGCTTGCGGGGGAAGACGAGCGGCTGCGGTGGGCCTGGGATCGGTACCCGCACGAGTACCTCGACTCCTATCTGGTGTCGGGCGTCGAAGACCCGCGAATCAATTTCCAAAGCATCCTCACCCGCGCCCTGATCGCCGATACGCTGTTCCCGGGCCGGTTCGACGTTGGCAAGTACCACCTGAACCGCCTCAGCGTGAACCGTACCGTCGGGCTTTGTCTCGAGCACGCCGCCAACGTCGAAGTGGTCGACGTCCCCCGGCTCGTATCCAGCAAGTTCGGCTATCCCGCCTACCACAACTCGAGCGCACGAAGCATAGTGATTGGAGTGTGAGTTCTACTGTGGGAAGCCTCCCGTCTGTCCAATTCTCTATATTTTTGTGCTTGACATTGCAGTAAGTGCACTCTATAGTACCTAGTGAAGGAGGGGATTCCTATGCAAAAAGTATTCATCGGCGCTGTAGCCGTCATTCTCGTTGGCTGTATGACGGCGCCACAACATGCTGAACAGGTCCAACAAGGCTTAAATGGTGAGAGGCTGACTGTTGGTACCGTTCAAAAAGAAATTAGGAAAGGAATGTCAGGAGCTGATGTCGCGCAAGTGCTAGGTTCGCCTAATATTGTGTCTACAGACGAGAAAGGACGGGAAGTCTGGATCTATGACAAAATAGCTACCGACGCGGTTTATTCGACCAGCCAAGGCGGTATAGGAGCTTTAATACTGGGCGGAGGCATAATTGGAACGACGCCGGTAGGCGGGGGAATTGGCGGAGGGGCAACAAGATCAGCGGGCGCAGCTTCCACGAGCCAAAGAACACTGACGGTTATTATTAAATTTGATGAGCAGAAACTCGTACGGGATTTTGCATACCATACTTCGAGTTTTTAAGGGGATGCAATGAAGACTAAACTTGCCGCTTTGTTAGTTTTTTCCCTTTTGGCGCTATCGTGTCAAACTGGGGTTCCCGCAAAAGCTCTGCAATTGGGTCCGGAGTCTCTTGCGGTCAGGCAGTTGCAGTCAAGAGTCTTTGACACATCTGATGAGATGTCCCTTTTGTCGGCGTGCTCAGGCCTAATGCAGGATCTAGGCTTTAACCTCGAAGAATCAGAGACAAAACTTGGAGTGCTGGTTGGTTCTAAAGAAAGAAGCGCAGTAAATGCCGGGCAGGTCGCTGGCAAAATCGTTGTTGCAGTGCTATTGGGTGCCAATCTTGCAGTAGACAAGAACCAGGTTATGCGAGCTTCTGTAGTAACTAAGCCCGTGGGGGAATCCAAGGAGCGGGTTTGCGTTCGTGTAACGTTTCAACGCGTTGTATACAATGAACAAGGAGCGATAAGTAAGCGTCAACCAATAGATGATCCGCAGGTATACCAGGAGTTTTTTGAAAAGCTCTCAAAGGCTGTTTTCTTGGAGGCACAGCAAATATGAAACACCAGAGAATTTTAGGCTTAGCAGCGTTGCTCATGCTTCTTGCGTCCTGTGCGACGACAAGCGAGCGCCTGCTAGAATCTGACTCAAGCCAAGTTGAACTTCGTAGCTTTCAAACGAGAGCTTTTGATACGACAGACAAGGAAACGACGCTCAGGACTGTCATTGCCACCCTTCAAGATTTAGGATTTGTAATTGATAAAGCTGATCTCGATTTGGGTTCCGTGACGGCGACTAAACTCGACAATTACGCACTCCGTATGACAGTGACAGTTAGACCACGAGGCGAGACCCAACTTCTGGTAAGGGCAAATGGTCAATATGAAGTAAAGCCAATCGTTGAACCTGAGCCGTACCAGAAGTTCTTCGCTGCTTTAGGGAAAGCGATGTTCTTGGAGGCGCACGAAGTCGAGTAGTTGCCAGTTTTTAGTCTTTTAACATCTGCTTGTGCAACGAGTGTGGCTAATTACCAGTACCGCTTGAACCTGGGCCACGCCTGTTCCATCGGCATCTTGAGGTTGCGGCAGAGGTAGAGGGGCCGGTTGTTTTGACGCTCCATGACGTACGGGTGCGTGAATCGCGCCACTTCGGTGACTTGCTCGAACACCTCATCCAGCGTTTCGCGATCCGGCCAATACGCCAGCACGCACCCGCCGTCCATGTCGCCCGGTCCCCAGAGGTAATACGACATGTAGCCGGAGACGGCGTGGGGGAGCCCCAGCTTCGGCCCGAACAGGTTGAGGGCCCCGGCCTCGCCGTAGTTGCTCACCAGGATCGAGCAGTGCGCGCGGTCGGCCGGGTCGAGCCTGCCGTAGGCGTCGGTCATCATCGTGATGAACTCGGGCCAGCCCAGCCTGTCGCCGATATGCTGTGGCAACACGCCGGCGTGCGCCCGTTCCTGTTGCGGGGCTTTGAAACTCATTGCATTTTGCAGCTTGATCATCCCCTGCGGCGACAGAACCGGCATCGCATGCGGCGAGAGCGCAACGCCCGTCACGACGATCAAACCCGTCAACACGTACCGCGGCCAACGATGCCGCACCGTCACTTGTTCCAGGTACACCGAGCCCAGCGCCAGCATCGCCGGATAGATCG
>JAPLKX010000253.1 GCA_026387845.1 Candidatus Hydrogenedentota bacterium
ACCCGCCAGCGACGCACAGTTCGCCATGATCACCCGGCTACCCACATGACAGTCGTGCGCTACGTGCGAGTACGCCATGAACATGCAGTTGCTGCCTATCGACGTCACCCGGTCTTCCTCGTCATAACTCGTCAGCGTACAAGCACTTACCGTCACATGCTCCCGGAAAAGATTGTTGTCGCCTATCTCCGCACGACCAATAAGACCCGCCTTGTGCTTCAGGTCCTGCGAAAGAACACCTATCTGCGCACCGCTGAAAAACCGGTTGTTCTTCCCGATTACGGTCCGCCCGTCAATCACGCAGTGCGGGCCAACTACCGTGCCTTCCCCTATCTTCACGTGCGGGCCAATTATCGAAAACGCCTGTACCTCAACGGTTTCCGCCAGTTCGGCATTCGGATCAATGATCGCCGATGGATGCACGTTCATTCAGTCCACACCATGAGAAAGGATCTTAAGAGGTGACAACACCTATGGATACCACAATCCGAAAACTAAATCAAGTCCACCAAAACCCCGGCCGCGGAGCCAGTGAAAAACCTGGTCCACCTTCAAAAGTTCAATCAACAAGAGCGAAAAACAGGGACTGACTCGATTTTCGGCGGTTTGAAAATCGTGTCTGTCCCTGCTTTTCGCGGCCTAAAACTCATCGCCCCGGCTTTTTCACCAGCTCCACCGTCCCCAGTTTTCACAGCCCGAGGTTGACAATTATACAAAAAAGACGTTATCTTGGTTCTCTGTCTCACGCAGTGGAAGTGGGACTGAGGATCTGGTGAAAAACCCGCAAATCAACAAATGACTCCAGAAAACTCCAACAACCTCAAGCAAAAAACGGGGACTGACTCGGCTTTTTCCGGCAGTTTGGAAAAAGCGTGTCTGTCCCCGCTTTTTGCAAGCACGCGTGCAGTCTAACGGCCGTTCCGGTCCAGCGCCCGTTGCGCCCAACCCTCAGCGGCCAACCTGGAAGGAGAGCAAAATGATAACGTTCGTCATGCAAGGCAGATACTCCGCCGAGGCTATAAAGGCCATAAGCGCAAAACGCACCGCCCAGGCAAAAGCCATCGTGGAAGAATGCGGCGGAAAGCTACTCTCAATCTACGCCACAATGGGAGACTCCGACCTGCTCGCTATCGTCGAATTCCCCGGCGTCGGTGAAGCCGTCAAAGCCTCTATCGGCTTGAACAAGACCCTCGGTATCTGCTTCTCCACCGTGCCGGCACTCAAGGTCGACGAGTTCGACAAACTCATCGCCGCCAAACGGTAGAAGTTCGCATGCGGTAGTTTGCACCCCACGCGGCGGCAATATCATAGGGTGCTGTAGCCGGCCTTCCGGCTGTACGGGCCGCCTCTTTTGCTCAAGGCCGTTTATCGGACAGCCCCTGCCAGTTCGGCAGGCGCCATTACTTCACCTTTCAGAATCAACTCGCGGGCATCGGGAACTCTGTCCCAGACGTTGCACATCATCGCGCCCCGGACCTGCCCGTCCGCCAAGTAGTAGATGACCCCGGTGTCGTTTTCCTTTATCCAATCGCAGTACGTTTCCAATTTCGAGTTGACGTCGCCCACGGCCTCGTACCCAAACTCGAACAGATCCGAAAAGAAATACGGCATATACGTGTAGGACTCGCTCGCGCCCGCCATATTTCGTCCCGCAACCTTGCCCTGGTTGAGCGCATTATCCCAGTGTTCGACCCGCATGGGGCGGCCGAGCGCCGCGTAAGGAAACCGCGCATTATCGCCGGCCGCATACACATCAGGCGCCGAACTGGCCAACTGCTCGTCCACGACAATCCCGTCCTCGATCTGAATGCCAGCGTCTCGCGCCAGCTCCACGCCCGGCACAATTCCGATGCCCGCGACGACAAGATCCGTCAGGATTTCATCTCCGTTCCGGGTGCGTGTAACATACAACTCCCCGTCTTTTTCAATGGAAACCGGCGCGTCATTGGCCAGAATATTCACCCCCCGAATTCTGTATTGCTCGGTAATCGCCCGGCCAAGGCTTTCCGGGAACACCCGGTCCACAAGATACGGGCTCGGGAACAGCATCGTGACATTCGCCTTGTTTACGTTGAGTGCCGCCGAAATCTCCGACCCGATGAACCCGCCGCCTATCACAAGAACGCTCGTGCCCTCTGCAATTTGCGGCTGCAACGTCAGAAAATCGTCGAGCGTCCGGAAATAACAGACGCCCGGCAGGTCGCCTCCCGGAAGCCCAAGCACGCGAGGATAACCACCCGTCGCCAGCAGCAACTTCTCATACGCGTACGTCCGACCGGAACTGTCCGCGACAGTGCATTCCCGCGCATCCAGCCCCACTGCCCGTGTCCCCAGCAATAGGTTTACCCCACGTGCCGAATACCACTCCATGTCGTGGACAAAAATATCCTTTACCTGTTTCTTTTTGAACCAAAGCTGCTTCGTAAGCGGTGGCCGGTGATAGGGTTCATACTTTTCACCCCCCATCATCAGGATTGGTCCGTCTTTGTCGATTTCCCGGATACCTTCGACGGCGGAGCCGCCCGACAACCCTCCGCCGACTATCACGTATTTATAAACAGCCATTAGTTTCCGCCCTCCTCACATCCCCATGTGCATCTCAAAACGAAACAGTTCCTGGCTTTTTCTTTATTTCGGCAAGAACACAGGGAACGGCAATCTTGTGTTATGCAAGTCTCTCGGGAGAACATGTGTGCCGGGGCCGGACCGCGTTGTAGAGCCGATGGGTTTCATCGGCGCCGCGCACGGACTCTGGGTGGTGCTTGGAGTGCTCCGTATCTCCGACAAAAACCCAGGTTCATGGTTTGATGTTCTGGTTCCGGTGAAAGACGTTCTCCGGATCGTATTTGCGCTTGATTCTGACAAGGCGGGCGTAGTTTGTGCCGTACGCGGCCGCAACCCGGCCGCTTTCGTCTTCCGTCATGAAGTTCACGTAGACGCCCTCTGATGCGTACGGCGTGGATGCCTCAAAGAATGCGCGCGCCCACGTGATGCAGGTGCTATCCTGCGCGGCCTCATCCCATCGCCCGTGCACGTTCAGAACGAACTTCGCGTCGCGATAGGCGTAGGCGGTGGCATTCGGCGCCACGCGATTGGCTGCGCCCGCGACCAGCCCGAGAAACACCTCACACTGCGGCGAGGGCAACCTCTCCGCAAAATAAATCATGATGTCCAGCTCCTCGTCGCGGAGTTCGCTGAAGTTGTGCGATTTCCAGTAGTTTCTCGCGCCGGGTGTCAGTAATGGGTCAAAGGTCTTTTGCCACTGCACGTATGGCTGCGCACCGATCTGCTCGCCATACGCATCGCCAAAGGCACGCAGGGGCGTAATCAACTTCTCACCCGTCGAAGTATCTCCGGCATAGAAGACGGCCAGCGCAACAATCCCCTTGCCATGCGTCTCCTTGGGAAGAAAGGGCAACGGCGGGGCTTGGCGTAACACGGCCCAAACGCTGAGATCTTCTGGCGCCGATTCGATGAACTGACGATACTGTCTGAGTACCTGTTTGGCCTGGTTCAATGGGAAAATGATCAGCCCGGCCAGTATCTCGGGACCCACGGGATGCAGATTGAACTCGAATTGGGTGACAACGCCGAAGTTTCCGCCGCCGCCCCGGATGGCCCAGAAGAGTTCGGCGTTCTCGTTTTCGCTTGCCCGCACTATGTCGCCGTTTGCAGTGACGACGTCCGCCGAGATGAGATTGTCGACGGTCATTCCGTATTTCCGGGTTAGCCAGCCGAACCCGCCGCCCAACGTCAATCCGGCAACGCCCGTCGTTGAATTGATCCCCATGGGGGTAGCCAGCCCATGTTTCTGCACCGCTTCGTCGAAATCCGCCAAGGTTGCCCCGGGTTGGACATCGGCGCGCCGGTTCGCGGCGTCAACGCGAACGGCCCGCATCCCTGAGAAATCGATGACCATGCCCCCTTCGCACAGGGCGTTGCCGGCGATGTTGTGCCCGCCGCCACGGACGGATATTTCGAGCCGGTTCCTGCGGGCATAACCGATGGCATGCACCACATCCATGGCATTTGCGCACTGCACAATGACGGCCGGCCGCCGGTCGATCATCGCGTTCCAAATCCGGCGTGCCGCATCGTAGTCCGGGTCGTCAGGGAGCACAACATGGCCGGCGACCTTGCCCACAAGCTCCGTCATTTCATCGAGATAGGTTGTCATGAAACTACCCTCCTATCCAAAACGGTTTACACAGATGCACGCGCCTTGCCTTTTCCCTCTTCAAACCCGCACCTTCCTGCACGGTCCGCCGGCGGCATCCGAGCCATCTTGGTGAAACCGCAAGACCGCAGGGCATTATTCCGCCTCGAGTGGCGATTGTCATTCCCTGTGCCGTCGACTGCTGCTAAAGCGAACTACGCACGGCACAGTTTACGGCAAAGCTGGCGCCTGTCAGTCCATTATGGGCGTCTTGATGAGCCATTTCTCCAGCCAGGCGATGGCGTCATCCTGGGCGGGCACTTTGAAACTGTGGGGTTCGTCGTAATACTTGCACGAGAAACGGTCCGATGCGTCCATGGCCGTGTAGACGGCCCTGATCTTGTTTTCTGCGTCCTCCATGCCTTTATGGGTGAACAAGATGTCCTGGAGGCAATTTATGACCATGAGGGGGCGCGGTGCGTTGAGCGTAACGACATCAGGCAGGTCCAGCCAGGCAAGCTGACCCGGCACATATATCATCCAGGTGTGGTACCAGAGGTGGTCGTAGAGGAGGGAGTCATAGGTTGTCATCCATCCCGCGACGACGCCGACCTTGATCCGAGGATCAAGTGCAAACAAGTGGGCGCTGCGGAACCCGCCGATCGACAAGCCGATGCAGCCAATTCTATCGGCATCCACCTCCGGCCGTGTCACGAGATAATCGACGCTGGCGCGGTCGCCTTGAAAGAGGATGCCCGGCCATGTGGTTCCGGCGGTGAAAATGGTCTTGGCGGTGATTTCTTCATGCGGGCCGGCAACTTCACGATGGGCCGTGACGTATTCATTAGTGTCGGGCGTCAAGCCTTGCACGGGCTTCGTGAAGCGGTCCGGGAGGCTGTCCAAGTCCAGGCGTTGCGAACCAAAGTAAAACGCGTCAGGAATCAGTACAACAAACCCGCGTAGGGCCAGTTCGTCCGCAAAGGGGCGGCCACCGTAGGCCTCGTCGATGTGCTTCTGCAAACAGGGAAGCGGGTTCTCAGTTTTTGTGATCTTCTCTTTCCCGTAGTAATAGAAGCCGCCGTGGTCGTGCAGGGCAATCACGGCAGGCACGGGGCCTTTGAGATTGTCCGGAATGAGCAGGAATGCCTCAGTCTTTCTGTTTGCCGTCACGGCATAA
Organism: Candidatus Hydrogenedentota bacterium; assembly: GCA_026387845.1. GTDB lineage: Bacteria > Hydrogenedentota > Hydrogenedentia > Hydrogenedentales > SLHB01 > JAPLKX01. Next base: position 5,334 of record JAPLKX010000253.1, read on the forward strand.
CGAACATGATACCGTGTGTATCCCTCTTTTTTTACTTCACCGATAAGCTCTGCTTCGGGGGAGGCTTCTTGGGGTTCGTAGGCCAGCAGTTCCCACATTTTTTCCCGGCCTGCTTTGCGCCATGCATCAAGGTCTTTCCAGTCGCCGGAGAGATAGGACAGCTTGTGCGTCTGTTGATCGGCGTATTCCTGGAGAAACGGATACAGATTGCCAACGTGACTTTTTGTCTGGGTTGTTTCGTCTGTTGCTATAGCCACAGAAGCGGCCAGCGTCAGGAATAACAGGAGTCGTGTCATCAGAGCTTCCTCCTCTCCGCGCAACCTATTTGAGTCACGGCGGGCGCATTGGGCACAGTTTTCGATATTCAGACGGCTAAGAAGCCGCACTCAGAATCGTTGTTCGCCACCTTGAGTCATTATCCAGGCGTCGTACGCGGATGTTCGCCAACAAAGATTCTAACTGGGATTTTTTTCATGAACAAGCGGCCGACCTCGTCGAGGGCCAGTTCATTCGGTTGCAGGGTGGGCGTACGTTCTGCCCAGGCAGGTGAGGCTTCCGTGCGAGAAGCGCCCGCTTCTCCCGTGTAAGGGGTCACCGCGCCTGCCAAAGGAATTCGGCAGATCCACAGGTGGCGCGAACAGGTAGTGATCCGATAGACTTGGCATCTCAAGCCGCGCGCGCGATTTGAGAGCAGACACGTTATGGGGGGGAGTGTCCCGTTAAAGTTTTCATTAAGGAGCGGCCCTATGCATTCCTCGGATGAGATCAATGTTGAGAAAACCATGAGCTTGGCGGCCCGGGCCGCCGCTATATTCAGTCAGTTGGATCAGGAACACACCGACCGGATCGTCCGGGCCGTTTACGAAGCCGGATTCAAGAATCGCGTTCGCCTCGCCAAGATGGCGCACGAGGAAACCGGCATCGGCAAGTGGCAGGACAAAGTCCTTAAGAACGTTATCGCCACCCAATTGGTGTATGAAGACATCAAAAACGACAAGACCGTCGGTGTCGTTTCCGAGGACCGCGACCGCGGTATCGTCGAGATTGCCCAGCCGCTCGGCCCCATCTTCGCCATCATCCCCGTTACGAACCCTACCTCCACCGTATTATTCAAGATCCTTATCGCGCTCAAGACTCGCAACCCCCTCATCATCCGGCCCCATCGCAATGCCGCCGCGTGTTCGTCAGAGGCTGCACGCATTTGCTATGAGGCCGCCTTGTCGGAGGACGCTCCCGAAGACTGCATACAATGGGTGGGCGAGATGTCCCGCGAACAGACAAAAACTATGATGGGCCACAAGGATCTGGCGCTGGTCTTGGCTACGGGCGGGCCGGGGCTGGTCCGCGCCGCATACAGTTCCGGCACACCCGCCATCGGCGTGGGCGCCGGAAATGTCCCCGTCTTCATCGATCGAAGCGCGGACATCCCGTTCGCCGTCGAACAAATCCTGATTTCAAAAACATTCGACAATGGAACGGTCTGCGCCAGCGAACAAGCCATCGTCGTCGAGAAAGCCATTGAGGCCGATGTCGTGGCCGCCATGCAGGCACGGCATGGCTATTTCCTGTCCGAGGACGAGAGCAAGCGCCTCGAGCCCGTCGTGTTCGACCGGGAGAAGAAGAATATGGCCGCAGCCATAGTGGGAAAGTCGGCCGTCGAGATTGCACGGCGCGCGGACATCACCGTGCCCGAGGATACCCAACTCTTGGTCGCACCACAGACCGGTATCGGCGACGAGTATCCCCTGTCTTGCGAAATCCTGGCGCCAGTGCTTGCCTTTTACTCCGCGCAGGACTTCGAGCAAGCTGTCAATCTGTGCATTGACCTTAACTTCCACGGCGGGATCGGCCACACCGCCAGCATCTTCGCCAACGACGAAGACGTGGTTCGGCAGTTCGCAACGCTCATGAACGCGGGCCGTGTCGTCGTGAATACGCCCTCATCGCAGGGAGGCGTCGGGGGCGTGTTTAACACCCTGCGCCCGTCCTTCACCCTGGGCTGCGGGACCGGCGGCAAGAACATCACAACAGACAATATCACCGTTAAACATCTGTTGAACATCCAGCGCATTGCGCGACGGCGCGTCAATGAACGCTTCGCCCGATTTGACACAAACCTTTATTTTGACGAGCGCCTGGACGCGGCCGCTGTCGAGTCATTGTTCAACAGAAACCGATAGGGGTGCGGTGGCCCCTTTGAAAAAGATAGTCTGAACAAACGCGGAGAACGACTATGGTTGAGTTTACAGAAGAACCAGGAAAACTCGTGTGCACATTTAACGGCCGGCTTGATACCGTGAGCTGCATGGGATTCCAGGACCTGGTCTGCAATCGAATTGAAGGATCCGTGCTGGCCATCGTCTTTGATCTGCAAGGAGTCGACTACGTCTCGTCCATGTTCTTGCGCTTGTGTGTTCTCGCCGGCAAAGCCGTCGGATCAGGTCGATTCTCAATCGTCCACGTTAACCCTCCAGTAAAAAAAGTGTTCAAGATCGCCGGCTTTGACCAATACATGAGTATCGAGTAACGATACTTAAGACTCCAACAAGAAAGAGCGAAAAACGGGGACTGGCTCGCGACGCCTCCGGCTGTTTGGAGGCGCTTCTTCGGCAGTTTGAAGAAAGCGTGCCTGTCCCCGCTTTTCGCGGCCTCGAGGTACTGCCCCGGCTTTTATACTGCACCTATGAATTCCGCGAGAGGAACCACCATGAAATCCCCGCAGTCAATGCGGGATTTTCATGGCGGGGTTGTGTCTTACGAATGTATCGAAAATGGCGTCCGCCACACGAATGCGCTAAGATCGTCTTGTTCATGGTGTAAACTTCTGTGCAGTTTTGCCCAAGGTGTGAAATGAGTCCGATCGAAGACAAGTATCCTGACGTGCTGCAAAACATTGAGTTTGCCATAGTCACCACGTACAAAGAACATCGGGAAATGTCCGACTATGATGTCATGCGAACGTTGGAATCAATGTTGGATGCTTACGTTGCGGAAAATTCGGGCCGGCAGCCGCAAAATGCCCGCCTTTCAGAGTTGGAACAACTTATCATGAAAAGGGTGCGGGAAATGTGCGAATGGCGGCTCGGCCGGGGAACCCTCGGGGGCACGCCATCGACGGATATTACCCCGATAACCACGGACGAAATCGTCCTCTGTCTCAAACGGATTCTCAAATCAGTGAACAGGTGGAACAAAGTTGGTGGAAGAAAAGGCTACCTCGACTTTATCATTCAGTACGTAAAATGAGCATGGCTGACGGCACTGACGAAAGCGTTTCGTCACAGGGGTAGCCCCATTATGTTGCGCTGCGGGAAACAATCGGCAGGCAGTAGCCCTAATCGGCGCGTCGGTAATTTACTTTAAGCCCCTTCAGGGAGTCGTTGCTCTCGAAAGTCAGATCGACGGCCTTCGGGGCCTTCGCTTCGATATTGATTGCGTCTCCCTCTTTGCGCCAGGCCACTTCCACAGGCCCGCGTATCGACGCGCTCGCGCCCTTCGCCCAATCGAGCCCCGACAGGTGCGGGCTGATCCTATAACTCGCGCCGCCCACCGACGTGGGAACGATCCCGAGCACGATCCGGTTCAGGAAATGAATGGGCGACGACGACCAGGCGTGGCAATGGCTGCGCGTCGGGAAGTCGTTCGCTTTGTTCGTGCCGTCGGCGAACGTTTCCCAAACCGTGGTGGCGTTCAGGTCAAGCATGGGCTGGTAGTATTTGTAGATGCGCGCAATAACCTCGTCTGTCCGCCCCGCTTTTTCCAGCATATCGAACAGGTACATGATTGCGAAAGGCGATCCCACCTGCGTCATGCCTTCGGGCGGGTCGAGCACCTTCTCGAGGATGGCCGCGCGCTTGTCCGCAGGCGCGATATCGTACAGCAGCGATAAAAATCCAGTGTGGACGCACGTCTTCGGGCTGGGCGTGCCGTCGTCGTGGACGCTGTCCGGATACCACCCCAGTTGCCCCTCCCACAGCTTGTTGATGGCCGCAATCAGGCCCTCGCGATATTCGCGCAGCCACTCGGCGTTCTCCCGGTCGCCCAGCACCTCGGCGCACTTCAGCGCGTCATCGATCGCGCCCACGGCGAACATACTGTTGTGTGTCACGGTCTTCGCCCCGTCGTCGATGCCCGCCCAATCGAACATGTTCCAATACGGCGCGCTGAACAACCCCCGCGCGTCCGCCATCGACTTCGCGCTTTTCAGATTCTTGATCACATAGGGATAAACCCACGCCAGGAACTCCTTATCCCCGGAATAGTAGTAGTAATCCCAGGTCGAGATGGACCAAAGAAAACTCCAAACCGGAATGATAATGTCCCAGGTGCTCGGCGTCTGGCAGATCGTCAATGGACTATGCTTGTTCCCGTCCCACTCATAAGGCATGTGGTCCAGCGAGTAGGCCGTCAGCTTGGCGCAACGCCGTGCGAGATCTGCGGACCCAAACGCCGTAAAACCCATCAAGGCTTCGTTGCGCGCGTCGCCCACCCAATGCGTCTGCTCATACAACGGGCAGTCCGTGAACGTGTCCTCCATGCAGAGCTTCAACGTCCGCGCCGAGATCGCCCAGATCTTGTTCAACCGCTCATCCGAGCATGCGAACGATCCGATTGGCTCTATGGGATACGTCGACTCGACCACCTTGATTGCGCGCAGCGCCGCCGGTTTCCTCAGATTGCGGAACGTCAGGAACAGGTACCGCCCGGATCTCCTCATCAGGCTCGTGAACCGGTTGTCGCCCTCCTTGCAGATATAGCGCATGTCGTTGCGATACCGGTCCGTGTGCTGGACCTTGCCCTGCGGGTTGATGTACTCGATCCCGGCGACGTCGATAACCGTCCCCGCGCCCGCGCTCACGTCCAACTGCCAGTACCCGATATCCTGCTCGCCAAGATCGTAGATGAGTTCCACGTCGCCGTCTGCGCTTGGCTCGATCACCGCAGTTCCCGCGCCCGATATCACACCGTCCGCCCCGCCTACTTCCGCCGCCTTGACCACTTCTCGCCTCATGAAATCCCCGTGCACGTCCTCCGTCACTTCCCCCGTCTCCAACACCCGCGCCGACTTCCCCAACCGCGACTTGAACCCTTCGAGCGTGCCGCTGTGTTCAACGTGATCCCGCACAAGATCATTCAGCTTCTTCTCAACCCCCTGCCTTTGTTCCGCCGGCCATTCCGACCATTCCAGGTCCGTCGCCGAAAACTTGCCGCCTTCAAACGCCGCATACGCCCACGCCGACTTGCCGGCGGGTTCCAGGGGGGCTTGAAGCACATAAGTCTTGTCGCAACTCAACCTGACGACCGTGTCCGACCGCCAATGCCCGAAGTATTCGCTCAACACCACCAGCACGAAATGCGTGCCGGCGTCCAATTCAAACGCGTTACCCTTGGCTTGTTTGCCGTCGATCACGACCGCATTGCCATCCGCATCCACTTTCAACGCCGCCTTCTTCTGCAACTCCACCAGCGTCGCGTATGCACCCGTCATCGCCACGTGATTGTTCGCCCGCATCACTTCTTTCGCGTACGCCAAACTCACCGTCGGAAATACAAACGACTGTTCCGCGGGCCGCTTCACCACGCTCGCGCCCGCGAACAATTTCGGCGAGACAGGCTTGCGCGTCAACAGCGGGCAATCCCGCGCGTTCAGGTCCTTCCACGGTCCCTCGTTGGCGGCACACCTTACCCCGGCGGCCGCAAACGCGCCGGCCCCTTCCAGCCGCGCATCATAGATTTCATATGGCCCCATCTGCACGCACTGTTTGGGTGCGAACTGCGCCCACTCGACCGCGTCACGCGTTTCCCAAGTCTCGTCCGTCCCGATTGACTGCACCACCTTGCCGGCGGCATCTTTCAGGTCTAACTGCGCCAGAAGGCCCGCCTGCATCGGGATCTGGTGGAACGTCCCGATGCCGAAAAACTTGGCTATCACCAGTATTTCGTTCGACCCCCGTTTCACATAGGGAGTCACATCGATCACGTCATACTGGTAGTGATCCGGCCAACTACGGGCCGGGCCGTCCCCAACCCATTGCCCGTTGATGTAGAGACGGTAGAAACTGTCCGCCGTAATCCTGATGGCCGCGGCCGCGAATTCGCCCGCTTCAAACGCCTTGCGCGCCTCGATCGTGTCGTTGTAGGTACTGCCCCGGTCGCCCTGGCGCCATATCCACGACGCCGACCAGTCCGGCTCGGCCGCACCCGCCATCATAGCCCCAAAAACAATCACGTGGGCGGGGATCAGAATAGCGTGCATGAACGTCTCCTTCAGATGAGTGTCGAAACAGCGCCATTATAACGAACCGCAATGACCAACCGGAACAGGAACTCCGAAGCTGAAACAACTCCTACGGCAGTCCAAACCGGCGACCCGAGCACGATTTTGATCTGGTTGCTGGCGAATCCATACCCCTTAGCCAAATCCTTTGATAGTAAATAACTATCGCACCGCCAACCATTTAACTTCATTCAACTCTTCCTGATGACGTGAACGTCTTTCCGAGAAGGCGGCGCCAATCTGCTAAAAACTCGTTCCAAAGACTCAGTCGTGCCGGTCAAAAGCGGGGCTTCTCCCGCAATTGACGGAGCTGCCAAAAAACCGCGTGTAACAACGGGTGCGGAATGGTAGACTATAGGCGGTCATCGGCCTGTGGTTGCGGCTGGTTTGTCGGCCGTTGCGTGGATGGGAGACTTTTGCGTGGGTGACGCTATCCAGCTGGGGGGTTTGAGGCGGTTGGGTTCCGAGCAGGCCCCAACCGAGGAGGCGATTTCCGAGCAGGGCCGATTCCAGGGCCAAGAAGCCCGAACCGCGCCCGACGCCGTCTCGCTAATCCAGGACGCTGCGGAAGAGCTTACCTTTTCGATGGCGGAGGTGGTGGAGAAAAAGGCGGCCAAGCGGAAGATGGGGGAGGAGGGCCATATGGATGCCCGGCTGGTGCAACTGATCCAGAAGCTGCAGAAGGGCGTGCCCGATATGGGGCGGCCCGACCAGATGCAGCGCCTGATCGACCAGCTAAAGGCCATGGGAAAGGCTACGCCGGAAGATATCCTCAACCTGGTGCGCGAGCAGTTCAAAGATCCCACTCACCAGTTTGGCGCGCTCGAATGCATTCGCGAGTTTCTCGAAGGGCAAGCAGAAACCAAAGAACTGGCCGCCAATGTTGCGCTCGCCCAGGAACAATTGGAGACAGAGCAGGGGCCCGCCATCCGCGCCGGGTTCAACATCAGCCAGGAAGCCGCGACCGCCGCCAAACAAGGGCTCGCAGACCTCCAACAACTGCGTGACCTTTACCGGGCGCAGGTGCTCGGCTATGACAACATCATTAGCTCGTACGAGGCCATTGACGCCCAGTTGGGGATGGGGCATTTTAAGCAAACAGTGGAGTTTCTGCTTCGCGCGATCAGCGTCGACATCGAGGCTCAGAACCCTTCCACTGACCCGGAGGCTCTCAAACAAGTGCACGACGACCTGTTTCATGTCCGTATCCTGGGAAACGTCTATGAACGGATGGAGAGCCTCATCTCGCTGATGAAATCCGAGTTCGGCATCAACCTCAAGCTCGCTGCACCCGATTTGATGCGCCAACTCTTCGCGTTGCTCAAGATGCCTTTTGTATCTGAGACTCATTTGCTGGCCGTGGCGGATCAAAGCGGCGTGCGGCCACTCGACGCCCGCATCAACTTCTTACGCGAGTGGAACGGCCGCCTCAGTGAACTCCCCATGAAGGTATACGACGAGCCGGATAAACGCTCCAAGTTGCAGCGGGCCGGCCAGCAGGCACTGGACCAGTTGATCGAACAGGAGGAGGAGGAAGCGTGGTAGCCGACACGTGGGCGACCCAATCCCTCCATGAGTTTGGGACTCGCATGGGCATTACGCGCTTTCACGCCAACGACCATGGTGTGGCCTGCGTGCACATCACCGGTGTCGGCAGTCTCTTCATCGAGCCGGACGGAGACGCTGTCCGGGTATATCTGGCGCGCGATTTCGCCCGGCTCACCGTCCAGGAGCTTGAACACCTGTTGGCGCTAGTGTATCCTCTGGAAGGCCAGTCAATGCCGGTATGGTGCGGGCTCAAGAAAGAGACGCAGGTCGTTTTCGGCGTGACGATAGCCAAGGGAGAGTTTGATTCCAGCGGGCTCGAAACGGTGGTGGCCTTGCTGCGAGGTCTTCTGGACCGGGTTCGGCCCCGCTAGCGTCTGCGATAGCGCCGATAGCGGCCGCGGGATCTTCCACGGGAAAAGCCAGGAGGCGCGCTTTTGTCGGGGCAGCAGTGGCGGTCGATAAAAAGAGGCCAAAACAGACGGTACAGCAGCTTCTTTAAGATATGAGGGCGATGCTATGGGCGGCGTCGATAACAGGATTCTGAGCTTTGATCGCGGCATCGAAGGCATTCTGCCCAGCAGGTTGCAGCAACCCGGCGTCCATGGTATGGAACTCCCTCAATACGCCCAACTCATCCCATGGGCTGGCCGAGTCGAAGAAAAAGTCCATCAGTTGTTATTGGCGCCCTCCCGCGAGGAGCA
>JAPLKX010000342.1 GCA_026387845.1 Candidatus Hydrogenedentota bacterium
GATTGTGGTGCGGGCGTCTCGCCTGCTCTTGTCTCTTAAGTTGGCCTCCAGCCCCCAGCCTGTGTCGGTTCTTCCTACAGTCTACAGCCTACGGCCTACAGCCTAAAGAAGACGGGCAGGTACGTGGTTTCGCGTTCATGAGGGAGGGCGTCGGGCCCGAGTGCGTTGTCGTTGTAGGTGACGAGGACGGCAAGCCCCTGGCCGAAAAAGCCCGTGGACGGCGTCAGTGTATCCCAAACGTTCCAGGTGAACCAGCGCATGACGTCTCCCCTCCCAATTAAAAGCCGATGAATACTATAGGGGGGCTCTATGCGCATCTTTTTGAGGAAATCGGCGCGGGTTCTGTGTATAGTTGGGCCGGGCACACAAACGCGGAACTGACAACGGCGGAGATGAGATGAAGAACGGGCTTATCCTGTTATGTCTGTTTAGTTTGGTGGCGATAAGTTTTTACGGGTGGTGCGCGGATGCGGTGGCGCCGACATCGCGGGGGGCGGAATGGTGGCCGTCGTGGCACGTGACGGTGCTGCCGGACGAAACGGACCTCGTCAACTGGATGTACCACCCGACTTTCGTGGACAAAAGAAGCGAAGTGAAGTAATCTAGAAATGCAGGCTGTTTGGAGTGCGCAAGCTTGCTTGCGCTTTCGTGGCGTCGTTGCTTTCCAAAGCGGCAGCAAGCTGCCGCACTTCACATAGCCATTGGTTCCCAAGGGAGATAGAGCATGGATACGAAAGAGCGTTTTCCGAATCCGGAGTTGACGAGGCGGAGTCTGTTGAAAGCGGCGGCGCTGGGGACGGCGGTGGCGGGCATGGCCACGAAGGCGGTGGCGGCCAGTGATAAGCCGGTGTGGGATCTGGCGGATGCGCCGGCGCCGCCGGTGCGGTCGAAGGCGGCGCGCGTGAAGGTGGCGTTTGTTTATCCACCGACGAGCCAGCTCGACAAGGAGGGGTATTACAGTTGGCCGGGGTCGGGGTTTGACGCGGAAGGCCGGCAGAAACAGTACACGGAGCAACTCCGGGCGTTGGGAAAAGAACTGAACGTCGAGCTCGATATCCTCGAGCAGAATATAGCGGACGACGCGGGTGCGGCTGCGTTCGCCGATTCGGTGAAGGCGGCGAAACCGGAGGCGGTCCTGCTGATCCTGTTCAAGAAAGGCCATTGGCCGCAGCTTAAGAAGGTGGTGGAAGACGCGGGAGTTCCGGCGGTGGTGGTAGCGCCGCTGGGCATTCTGCTGGTGGATATGATTAACGAACTGCGGCTGAACCCGGGCGTGTACCTGATAAATTCAGAAGGGGCGATGGAGGGGATTGCGACGGGGTTGCGGATGGTGCGCGCGGCGTATTGGATGAAGAACAGCCGGCTGATGGACCTGGCGCCGGAGAAGGCGGACGACAAGCAGTTGCCGGTTATCGGGACGACGCTGCACACGGTCCCGCTGGAGCGGTTCTATGAGGCGTACAAGCGGACGACGCGCGACGACGCGGTTCAGAAGCTTGGCCGTGCGTATCTGGGGAACGCGAAAGGGCTGGTCGAACCGAACGAGGACGACGTGATGGAGGCGGCGCGGTGTTATTTTGCGATGCGGGAGTTGATCGAGGCGGAGAAGGCGGACGCGCTGACGATGACGTGCCTGCCGGGGCTGCAACACCCGCATAAGCACGTGCCGCCGTGCATGTCGTTCATGACGTTGCGCGACCAGGGTTTCCCGGCGGGCTGCCAGTCGGACCTAAACTCGGCGCTGACGCTGATGTTGGTCGAGTACCTGTATGACAGGCCGGGGTTCATGCAGAACGCGTCGATGGACACGGAGTCGAACTTGTATTTTGGGGCGCATTGCACGTGCCCGGCGTACATGGGCGGGCGGGGCAGCAAACCGGAGCCGTACATTTTGCGGAGTCATGCGGAAGCGGGCTGGGGTTGCGTGCCGCGGGTGTTGCTGAAGGAAGGGCAGCGGGTGACGATGGCGCTGTACCAGTCACGCGAGAAGCCGGAGATGATTGTGTACGCGGGCGAGATCGTACGGTGCCCCGAGATACCGCCGGTCGGCGGGTGCCGGACGAACGCGCTGATCCGATTCGACGGCGTGCAGGATGCGTGCACGGTGAAGGGCATGCACCAGATCGTGTTTTATGGGGATTACGCGGAACCATTGCGGGATTTCTGCCAGCTTTACGGGATTCCGGTGGTGACGTAGAGCGAGAGCCGGAAAGCAAAAATGGGACACCCCCCACAACAGCCGGGGGGCGTCCCAACGGGTTCCGGTGGTGGCATAAGAGAAATCGGACGGATCCGACGGATCGGACGGATCGGACGGCTACGGGCCGACTTCTGACGAAGCCGGCCATTTTTTATGGTTCGTAGAAGGCCATGAGGCGCGTAAGCAAAAAACGGGAACTGACTCGCTTTTCGGCAGTTTGAAAAGCGTGTCTGTCCCCGCTTTTTGCGCTCCATCAGTGTGGTTCGTAGAAGGCCATGAGGCGGGTGAGGGCGAGGTTTATGGGTGTGGGGACGTTGTGGAGTTGGCCGTATCGGCAGATGGCGCCGTTGAGTGCGTCGATTTCGGTTTTCCTGCCTTGGCGGACGTCTTCGCGCATGCTGGCGTAGTGTGCGGCGGTGGGCGGGATGAGGACGTTGAGGAACAGGTCGAAGTAGGCCTGGGGGGTTGGCGGCTGGAGGGGCACGTTCATGGCGTGGCCGACGGCGTAGACCTCGAAGATAATGTCGCGCATGATTTCGAGCGTGTGCGGGGATTGGGCGAGCCGGCCGTAGTTGACATCGAGCAGGGCCGACAGGGGATTCAACGCGCAGTTGTAAGTGACTTTCTGCCAGAGTTTGGTGGCAACGGCGTCGGTGTAGACGGTGGGCAGGCCGGCTTTTTCCATGGCGGCGACAATTTCGCGGACTCTGCCCGCCGGGGTGTCAGGCGAGTAGACGCCGAGCGCGGTGGGTTCGGCGATGACCGTAATGTCGATAACGCCGGGTTCAGGCATGCGGACGCCGTAGATGACTCTTGCGCCAATGGTCCTGCGCCAGCCGATGGTTTCGGCAATCCGCTCGGCGTTCCCGAGGCCGTTCTGGTAGGACAGGACGAGGGTGTTGTCGTCGAGGAGATGATTGATGGATTCCACGGCGGCGCCGGTGTCGTAGCTTTTGACGGAAATGACAATGAGATCGAACTCGCCGGCTTTGAGCCCGTCGGCGGTGGTGAGGGCCCTCATGCCGCCCACGAGGTGGTCGCCCCAGATGCCGCTGATTCGCAGGCCGTGCCGGGCTACGGCATCCATGTGGGCCTTGTGTTGATCGAGCAGCGTGACGTTGTGGCCCGCTTTGGCCATGAAGCCCCCGAAAGAACTCCCTATCGAACCGGCGCCAACTATCAGGATGCGCATTTATCCAAATCCTTTTTGTTGGTTGAGCAGCCAGTATACACGGCAAGCGGGCAACGTATAAAGCGAGGGCTCGCGGCCGCACGCGGTGGGATCGCACGCGGCGGGGTTCAAGCCCCGGGCGGGTGATATCGATTTTGCCGCGCGCGCGCGTCATGGCCACTTTGTGAGGCGGTTTCGGGAGAAATGAAAAAGGCCCCTGAAAGGGGCCTTGTGGCGATCAAACTTTTGGAACTCGTGGTTCCCTTGTCTGCCGAACGTTGAGGCTGCGCTGTTTTCTACAGCCGGACGAGCAGCACGATCTAGGGCTGCGCGACGGCGTCGGGAATCGCAAAACCGAGCACGGCGCTCACCAGGATCAATGCTGCGGCCACGCCGACCAAAATGCGCAGGCTCTGACGAATATTCATTTTGGCGGCGTACTTGCCAATCAGGCTGGGCATCAGAATCGCGCCCAGTAGACCGATAGCGAAGATAATGCCGAACACGCTGCCCGAGGCCTGGGTCTTGCGGAAGGTGACGCCCACAAGCGTCGGGAAGATGGGGCCCAGCACGAACCCGGTCACGAGCGTTGCAGCCACGCCGATTCCCACCGACTTGGCGCCGACCATGGCGGCGATCGAGACCACGGCTATCAACGCAAGCACCGGCACCAGATATACGAACTGCTCGGCAGGCACCGTGAACGCCGTAATGAGCCGCGCAAGCATCAGTGCGATCCAGAACCCGGAAAGGCCGGTGCCGGCCTTTTGGTCGGACATTTCGTGACTCTTGAGGTAAGTCGTGACAAACCCGCCTAACGTGACCTCGAGGCTCATGTAGCAGAAAAGGGCCAAGCCGCCCGCCCAGATGCCGCCACGGCCCAGCAGCGAGATCGCCTGCGTAATCCGGAAGCCTTCCGGCGGTTTAGGAAATGTGCCGAAGACCGTGTAGATGATTGGGATGAACAAGATCGCGCCGATGATTCCGACGGTGCTCTTGTACCCAAGCTTACTGAGCAGCGCGGCAATGATGAGCGGCGTGATGAAAGCGCCCACGCCGAAAAACACGTTGAGCAGATTCGATGCCGCAGCCGGATTCTGCCCGCCGAACAGGATGATCGGCCCAAGGGTGTTGCCGATGGTGTTGACGGCCATCGCCGCGGCGCCAAGCAACAGGCACGCCACGAATGTGGAATTGAACGAAATCGCGCTGGCGAGCAGCCACACGCAGATGCCGCCGGCCGCAAACCCCAGCACGGCGATCAGCTTAAACCCCAGCCAGTCCGTCAGGGGGCCGATGATTAACACGAATACCAGGCTGCTGAACATCAGCGCCGAAATCAACTTGCCCACCTGGGCATCGTTGATTTTCAACTTCTTGGCCAACTG
>JAPLKX010000211.1 GCA_026387845.1 Candidatus Hydrogenedentota bacterium
ATCCGCGCCGACAGCGTCCTCATCGGCCTCGACGAAGTCTTCTCCTGAGTCGATGATGTCCATGTCCTCATCCGCGCCGACGATGTCCTCGTCGGGCGTGACGATGTCCTGCTCATCGGGCGCCGGGAGGTCCTCGTCTTCGACATTTGCGGCAGCGGGTTCGGAAGAGGGCGCGGCCGATTCGCCGCGGCCGTTGCGCCTGCCACGCCCGCCGCGGGGCCGGCGGGGCCGGACGGAGTCGCGGCTGCTGGTACGGGCCTGGTTCTTGGGCGAGATGACGACGGTACGGATAGAGGATGTGCCGAGACTGAATGTGCGAACATCGGGATCGTCCTGGAGCGTGAGGTGGATGATTCGGCGCTCCTGGGGAGTAAGCGGCTTAACGCGGACATCTCGCCCGGTTTCTTTTGCGCGCTCGGCGAGATGGCGGGCCATTTCTTCGAGGTTTTCACGCCGCCGGTCGAGGTAGCTCTCGACGTCGACGATAAACCTTTCAATCATTTCTCCTTCGCCGGGCCGCATCATTCGATTGAGAAGGTATTGGAGGGCCTGGAGGTTCCTTCCTTTCCGGCCAATCAGTATGGCGGAATCGACGGATTCGACGTTGACACGGGCGCGGCCATCTTCGGTCAGGCTGCTGTTAACCTTGGCCTCGATGCCCATTTTGTTGACAATCTCAGCCAGAAGGCCGGCCGCTTCTTCGCACCGGGCATCGCTGACGGGCGCCAAATCGCGCTCCGCTTCACTCACCGGCGCCGGGGCTGTTTCGGGAACAGGCTGGACGGCTTCAGGCTCGGCGGGTTCGGGCCGAGCTTTGGCGGGTTCATGCCGTCTGGGCCGCGGGGGCCGTTCGGGCCTTGGGGGCCGCTCGCGGAATTCAGGCCTGGGCGGCCGCTCAGGCCGCTCGCCGCGTTCAGGCCTTGCCGGCCGCTCAGGCCGCTGGCCGCGTTCAGGCCCTGCCGGCCGCTCAGGCCGCGGGCCGCGTTCAGGCCGGGGCGGCCGCTCCGGTCGTGGACCGCGCTCGGGCCGTTCGGGCCGTGGGGGCCTCTCTTCGCGGGCGGCGGTTCGTTCGGGCCGTGGGGGCCTCTCTTCGCGAGCCGCGGTTCGTTCGGGCCGGGCAGGCCTCTCTTCGCGGGCGGGGGGTCGTTCGGGCCGTGGGGGCCTCTCTTCGCGCGCAGCGGGCCGCTCGCCTCGCCGGCCTCGGTCTCTGTCGCCGCGGTCGCGGTCACTGCGTGGCCGTTCGCGGTCTTTGTCTCTGTCGGCGTGGCGTCGTGTTGGGACGTCTTTTTCGAGGGTGAGCTTGACTTTGACGTCGCGTGCGCCGATGCCGAAAATGCCGCGGCTTCCTTCGTCGAGAATTTCGATTTGGACTTCGTGCAGTTCGGCGCCGAGTTCTTCGAGCGCTTTTTTGATGGCTTCTTGCCGTGTTTTGGCGGTAGTTTCCACCGATCTCATGTTAGAGATTCTCCTCCGTCTTTCGGGCCGGTTTTGTGTTCCGGCTTTGGGTTGTGACCCCGGTTGGTTTTAAGGCTGCGCCGCCGGTAGTGGATGTCATTTGGGTTTCCTCTTGGAGTCCTTTTTGGCTTCTTTCTCCAACTGGCGCTTTCTAGCCATGGCAGCGGTGTAAAAGTGCTGCTTCTTTGGCGGGGTCTTTTTGGGCTGTAGTTCAACTTGCCCGACATGCACAAACATTTGCTGGAGCATGCCAAGCACGGTGCTGGTAAGGATATAGAGGTTCAGGCCGGACGCCACGTTGTAGCAGATGAAGCTGAAGAACACGGGCATGATGTTCATCATCAGTTTCTGCTGTGGGTTGGTGGCGGGGCCTGTGGCGGGCGTGACTTTCTGGCTGACCACCATGGCGAGCGCCATCAGGAACGGTAGCACGTTGATGTATTCAAACATGCCGATGAACGGGAGGTTGGCCAGTTGCGGCAGATGGAACAGGTGGTCGGGCTGGGACAGGTCCGTCATCCACAGGAAGAAATGGGCGCCGCGCAGTTCGTAGGCGTACCAGAGCATCCGGTACAGGGCAATGAACACGGGCAACTGGAGCAGCATCGGCAAGCATCCGCCGAGCGGGTTGACGCCGCGTTCCCTGTACATTTCCATCATTTTTTTCTGCAGTTCCTGCTGATTGTCTGGATATTTTTCCTTGAGTTGCTCGAGTTCGGGCCCAAGGAGCTGCATTTTTTTCATGCTTTTCATGCTCTTGAGCGTCAGCGGGAACATGGCCATGCGGACTACGATGGTCAGGAAGATAATGGCGAGCCCGTAGTTGGCGACAACGTGGGCGTAAAACCAGTTAAGGAGCGCCAGGAGCAGCTTGGCGAACCAGTCCATCCAATAGTAGGAGAAGAACCGTTGTGCGGTCGGCAAGGTATCCCAGCCGGCAGCCAGCGCGCCCTTCTCACTCGGCCCGAGGTAGACGAGGAATTGGCTGGTCTGTGTATCGCCGGGGGCCAGAGAAAAGCTGGGCGTACCGAGGCCGACTCTGTAATCGGCGGGCACGCCAGCCACGAGGGCGACGGGGTTCTGGAACTCGGGTTTGAGTGCCACGACAAAATAGGTGCTCTTGACGGCGATCCAGTCGGCGCCGGGTGTGGTCATGAGATATGGTGCGCCGCTGCGGGACAACTTGCCGGTGGCTACTTCCTCATTTTGGCCGCCTTTTCGCCAGATGATGGCGTGTCTTGAGGCCGCTTTTGGTTCGCCGGAGGCGATGTCAGGCGCCCAATTGAGGTAGTAGGCGGGGGTCTGGTCGAGCCCGAACAAGATTTTTTCCGGGGTGGAATTCTGATAGGAAACGGTAACGTCCAGGACATAGTTCTGGGGGCGCAGGGTAAACGTCTTGCGGACTACGCCGCGCCCCGGAATCGATAGCTCAAAGACGATCGAATCCTCGGTGCGACTGACGGCTTCCCAGAGCCTGTAGTTGAGTTGGTCATTGAGTCCCGGGTCGGTGAAATCGAGCCCGAGCGGGTAGATGGCTTCGGTATCGGGCTTGTCGGCCCGGGGCACGAGTTGCTGGGAACCGCCGCCGTTGCTTGCCAGAACCGTCGCCTGCTTAAGGCGCGCGCCGACCCTGGTGAACACGAGGTCGAGGTCCTTGTTTGCCAGGCGCACCTCGTAATCAGCGGGGTTCTCCACCTGGGGGACGGGGGGAAGCTCGGCCCAGCCGGTCTGGTTGGTTTGAGCGGGAGGGGCCTGGGGCTGTGGCGCTTGCTGCTGCCGGGACTGTACGGGTTGTAGCGTGGGTGCAGGCCGTTTTGGGGGCGGGAAAAATATGAAGTAGCCGACAACAACTAGGGCCATGAGGATGAAGGCAATAATGTTATTGCGCATCATCTCCTTATCGTGCTTATCCTCCAAACTTCGGGACTCCAAGCCGCGCGCGTAAGAACGCGCGTGTGCGTTGGATGAGCCTTATGCGCCCTGGCCGCGCCGTTGGGGGACGGGGTCGTCGCCTCCCCGGCAGAACGGTTGGCACCGCAGGATGCGCCAGATCGCGTAGCCGGGCCCGATGAGGGCCCCGTGGATGCGAATGGCGTCGATGGCATACTGGGAACAGGATGGGGTGAACCTGCAATTTTCGCCGAGCATGGGCGAGATGGCGATTTGGTATGCGCGAATCAGCGCCACCAGAACTCTAGCCACTAATCAAATCTCCCGTGCGGAAGAACTGCCGTATCGCCGACTCCCATTGGTTGTAGTTCCAACCCGCGGAGGCGGGCCGGGCGACCACTACGATAAGGATGTCATTCGGCAACTGCTCGCGGTGCTTGCGGTAAACTTCGCGGATGTAGCGTTTGACGCGGTTACGCACCACGGCGCCGCCAACTTTGCGCGATACGGCGCACCCCATTTTCCGTCCCTGGCCTGCCTGCCGGACCCAATATGCGATGAAGGCCTCCCCGACGTATTTCTCACCGGTCGAGTAGACATGTAGAAATTGGCTTCTACGGGTGAGGCGCTCACGCTGAGGAAATCTCTGCTGGCCCGGCACAAAGGCTCATCTACCTGTTTTGGCGCCGGCACAATTTTTTGTGCCCGGGGTGCGTACGTTGGCACCCGCCGGTACGGCACGTACCGGCCGCCACTCATGCAGAAAGGCGCTTGCGGCCCTTGTGCCGCCGGCGCCGGAGGACCGTCTGTCCACCCACCGTTGCCATGCGTTTCAGAAAACCGTGGTTGCGTTTCCTCTTGAGGTTGGATGGTTGAAACGTTCTTTTCACTACCTTCTCCTTGACTTTTCACAGCGTCACGGGCTGTTCGTAAGAAGCACAGGATGCCGCGCAGCACGGCATTTCTAGAATACAGGGCTGAATGAATGTTCTGTCAATTATAATATTTTTAGGAGGCGCAGTCAAATTAATAAGGCAAAAATTGCACGGCCGGACGTTATAGGTATAATGCAGTTTGGCGTGGCGCCGTCGGTGAAACAGCTTGTTATCCGGGAGAACCAGCAGTCGGATGGGTTTACAGATTCGCATTTTCCTTCTTTGGTTGGCGCCGCTCGTTGCGTTGACGGGGGCATTGTCCGGATGTTCCGGCAAAACAGAGAAATTGTACGGCTGTTACCGGTTTGACGACCATTTTGGGGATGCGGTGTCGGTGGACGGTCCGATTGCCCAGCCGGAAGGCGAGAGGCGGCTGTTGAGCCTGACCGGGGGCTGGGCGAGCGAGACGGGGGCGTCGACAGTTGAGGAATCGGAATCGAGGCTGGTTTTTTCGGCGGATGCAGCCGACCGGCTGGAGAGCCCAAAGGGTCTTCAGGTTTCGGGGATCAGGACGGACTCGATAGTGCTGAAAATGAAGGTGAGCGGGACGGACGAGGTTTTTTTGAATTGGATCCCCAAGGGCAGCGGTATCGAGGAGCATCGGATACTTCGGATTCGGGTGCCGAACCAAAACGAGATGACGGTGTACCACCTTCAAATGACGAAGGTAAGTTCGTGGCGTCATCGCGAGATTGACCAGGTGCTGTTTCAGGTACGTTCTGCGGCGCGGCTGGAAATAGAATCGATCGAACTGATTGATCGGCGGGTGCCGTTCAGCCAGTCGACAGCGGGCGTCATCCAGTACTCCATAGAGGACCGGCTCCGGCCTTGCCTGTACAACCATTGCCCGGCCACATTGAGGTATCGTTTGCGGATGCCCCATCGCGCCCTGTTCAGCGCGGGGCTGGGCGTTGTCGAGCCGGACAGCCCGGTGACGTTCCAATTGGTCGTGGAAACCGATGGAAAAGTCGAGACGGTCTTTACCAAGGAAGTGAACGACCCGTCGCACTGGGATGACATCGAGGTTGATTTGTCGGGATATGCGGGACAGGAGGTTGATCTCTCTCTGATCTCGGGGAGCGCGGGGGCGGGCCAGGTGGCGTTGTGGAGCAATCCGGCGGTGTTTGAGCGGTACGAGGCGGGGGGTCAGGCCGCTGCGGATCGGCGTCTGCCCAACGTGGTGTTGTACGTAATCGACTGTCTTCGCGCGGACCATCTGGAGACGTATGGTTATGGCCGAGAGACGGCGCCGAACTTGGCGGCATTTGTGGCGACGGGTGTAAAGTTCAACCGCTGTTTCGCCGTGGACACGTGGACGAAGTCTTCGACGACGTCGTTTTTAACAGGCGTGGACCAGCTTTACCACGGCGTCGAGGAATACGGGGACGTGCTGCCTGAAGGCCTGACGACGTTTCCGGAGTTGCTGCGCCGGGCCGGTTATGAGACGTGCGTGCTGACGGAAAACCCACATACGCCGCCGGAGACCGTTCCAAGGGCCGCTTACAGCTATCTGGAGCCGGTTCATCTGAAGGTTGAACTGGGGGAGAATCCACTGAATTGGCGGGAACTTCCAGAGATCACCGGCAAGAAAGCCTCTGCCTTTATGGAAAGTCACCGTGACCGCCCGTTTTTCTTGTATATCCACTCGATGGAGCTTCACGATGTGCGTGACGGGGGGCCGGCGAGCAAGGAATTTGAGTACGATCCGCCCGAGCCGTTCCGGGACATGTTTACATCGCCGGAAGGTCAAACGCAGATGGACTTATACGATGGCACTGTAGTGTTCGCGGACTCGAACTTTAAGAAGGTAATCGACCGGCTCGATGAGCTTGGGTTGATGGAAAACACGCTGGTTATTGTCACGGCGGACCACGGGGAAGATCTCGGTGAACATGAAAACCACTGGGGCCACCATGAAGCGCCGTACAACACGCTCACGCACGTACCGCTGCTGATCCGTTGGCCGGGGACGCTGCCGGCAGGGCGGGTGGTGAACGAGAATGTGGCGCTGCTCGACTTGGCGCCGACGGTCCTGGACGTGGCGGGTCAGGCGCCGTTCGGCCAATTCCAGGGCGAGAGTCTCGTGCCGTTGATTTGGGGCCGCAACGCGGCGTTGTTTAATGAGCGGCTGATAGTCTCGAGGTGGTTCAACGCGGTCGGCGCGGTAAAAGGGGACTGGAAGCTGTTTTGTAACCTAAACGGCGACGATGCGCGGCTGTACAACCTGGCAACGGATTTCGGCGAGACCACCGATGTGGCGGGGCAGAACCCGGCGTTGCTCGAGACCCTGAAGTCGGAGCTGCGGGCGCATGTCGACCGCCAGCAGGCGCTGCACGACGCGCTGGCCAAGCCGGCAACAAAGCCGGGCGTAAAGATTGATCCGCAAATTGAGCAGCAACTGAAGGACTTGGGCTACCTCAAATGAAGAAGCGCCTTCTTATTATGGCCGCAGCAGCAGCGGTCTTATTGATTGGGGTGGGCGTCTACATTCTGACGATGCCAGCGCCGGCGAATAGGCTTTCGGACTGCAACGTGGTAGTGGTAGTGATAGACTCGCTTCGGGCGGACCACCTGGGCTGTTTTGGGTACGGTCGGGATACGTCGCCGTTCCTGGATTCGTTGGCGGGTCAGTCGGTCTTTTTTGACCGGGCGAATTCGGTGTCTTCGTATACGTGCGAGGTGGTTCCGTCGCTGCTGTCGGGCCTGCTGCCGTCCAGCGGCGGGACGGGCACGGGTTGGCTATCGATGCCGCCGGCGGCGGAGAACCTGGGGGAGCATTTTGGCGCCGCGGGGTATAAGACGGGTTTTTTCACGGATCAACCGGTGCTTGCGTCGCTGCCGGCGGACCGGGGGTTTGGCGAGGTTGACCACGTCGAGAAGCGATGGGGCATCAGCCAAGTGGGGCCCAAACTGTCGGCGCGGGCACTGGAGTTCGTGAGGCAAAACAAGCGCCAGAAGTTCATGATGTACGTGCATTACATGGACCCACACGCGCCGTACGACCCGAAGAAAGAGTCCTACCTGAGATTTTCGGACAAGGTGTATCCCAAGCCGCTGAACCTTTACGAGCAGGTGAGGCCGGTGATTCCCCAACTGGTTTCGGAAGGATTTGGGCCGGGAGAGGCGCGTTTCGAAGACCTGATGCTTCGCTACGACGCGGAGATTTACGAGGCGGACACGGCGATCCGACTTCTTTTTGAGGGATTGAACCGCCAGGGGGTGCTGGACAAGACGCTGGTGATCATCACGGCCGATCACGGTGAGGAGTTTCTGGATCACGGGTATGTTGAACATGCGTGGCGGCTGTACGCCGAATCGGTGCATGTGCCTCTTTTTTTCTACGCGCCGAAGTTTTTGAGGCCGGCGCGGGTGAGCGAGCCGGTCTCGTTGATAGACGTGGCGCCCACCGTGCTGGACCTGGCCGGGATTCGGCATGGCCGCACCGATTTCGATGGTACGCCGCTGTTCAGGCGGGACAGCCTGACGCCCGTATACGCCCCGCGGATAAAACCGCTGATTGCCGAACTGCTGATGGAGACGCGGGACAATGTCCGGATGGTGATAGACGGCGACTATAAGTATCTGGCGGGGCAACGTTGGCTGACGGCGGCGGAGTGCGCGCATCAGGCGAGCGTGCAGGACAAAGAACTCGAGCAACTGCGGGTGGGAGAGTTGCCGCGTATTGATCCATGGGGTCCGGTTGTCCACGAGGAACTGTACAACATCAAGGAAGACCCCGGCGAGACGCGGCCCATTCAGGATGAGGGGCAGGTCGCCCGGATGCGGCAAGTACTGGACCAGTACAAATCGTTTTGCCAGGCCAAGCCCAAGATGGGGCCGGAACCCGTTAAGTCGCAGGAGCGGGAAATGACCGAGGATGAAAAGGAACGGATGAAGGCTGTCGGCTATATGTAAGCCGTCAGGATCCGGACGTGGTCCGGGCAGGATAGCGTCGGCACTTTACAGACGGAGCAGGTTTCGATGAGGCAGATTGGGTCGGTGAGTATTTTTTTGCCGGCGCTGTTTGCCGTTTTTCTTGCCTTGCCAGGGTACTCGGATTCCGGCTTCTACGCGTCTTACCGCTTTGACGATAAGCTCGGCGAGGCAACGGTTGTGGAAGGGGCGGAACCGCCGAAAGACGTAGGGGGGCTACGCCTGGCTTTCACGGAAAGTTCGGCGGCCGAATGGAGTTCGCTGTCTGGCAAGAGCCGGGTAGGTGTTACGGGCTCGACGTTGACTTTTTCATCGGACGGCGGAGACTGCCTGGTGAGCCCGGGGGGATTAAACGTCCAAGCGCCAGCCACAGATTCCATTCAAATAAAGATGCGCGTGACAGGCACGGCTGACGTAAGGCTGTATTGGCCGCTCCCGCCATCGCGAGAACCGGATCCCTACCGGTTCATTCGGATTGGTGTTCCGCAGCAGGGTGAGATGATCGCGTATAACCTGCGGGTGTCGGCGTTGCGGGGCTGGGATTCGGTAATCGATCGGGTACTGCTGAGCGTAGCGTCGCCCGCGCAGGTTGAGGTGGAGTATATACAGTTTGTGGCGGGCGGGGCGGCATTTGTCGAAAAAGGGGGCCGATATGCGTGCTCAGTAGACAACCGGGTTCGGCCTTCGCTGTATACGCGTTGCCCCGGCCGTTTCTGTTATCGGGTAAAGGCGCCCGACCGCGCGGTGTTCAGCGCGGGGCTTGCGGTCGCGAAGGAGGGGCAGCCGGTAACGTTTACCGTGCTGGCGGAGACGGACGGGAAGAGCGAGGTGTTGTGTTCGCGGACAGTTTCAGACCCCGCGAAATGGGAGGAGATGGAAGTCGACCTGTCCAAATATGCGGGGCGACAGGTGAATTTGAGCCTGGCTTCCAGGTGTGATTTTGGTGGCCAGGTGGGCTTTTGGGGCAACCCGCTGATGTTTCAGCGCGCGGCGCCCGAATCAGGCCGGACAGGCCCCCCGAACGTGGTGTTATACGTGGTGGACTGTCTTCGGGCGGACCATCTGGAAACGGGTGGGTATCCACGGCGCACGGCGCCACACCTGGCGGATTTTGCGCGCCAGGGGGTCGTATTCGACCACTGCTACGCGCAGGAAACGTGGACCAAGCCCTCGATTGCTTCAATCATGACGGGGGTCGACCAATTGCGGCATAACGTAAAGCAGCAGGGGCGCCTGGTGCCTTCGGACCTGAAGATGCTGCCGGAGTTGTTGCGTTCAATCGGTTACGAGACCTGCGTGGTCACGGAAAACCCGAACACGCCTCCCGAGTCGGCAGAGGAGGGTATTTACTCGGAGGTGGACCTGGTTTGCCGGAACGCGCTTACGGGGGGGCTTAAATGGCACGATTTGCCGCCGCTGACACACGAGGCGGTGAGCGGTTTCTTAAGACGGAATGTCGACAAGCCGGTTTTTCTTTATGTCCACACGATGGAATTGCACGAAACGGAATGTTCGAGGCCTCCATGCGACCAGCACGTTTATGACCCGGTTGAACCTTACCGGAGCATGTGGAAGTCGCCGGGTGGCCAGACGTCCATGGACCTGTATGATGGCGGAATCAGTTGTGCGGACGACAATTTTCAGCGTGTGCTGGAGACGATCGACCTGCTGGGTTTGGCGGAAAACACGATCGTGATCGTGACGGGCGACCACGGGGAGGGGTTTGGCGAACATGAAGGCCAGAGATCACATCCGTGCAAACCGTATGATGAAATGATTCACGTGCCGCTGCTGGTCCGGTTTCCAAAGGGGCTTGCCGGCGGCAGGACCGTAACGGCTAACGTTCAACTTCTGGACGTGGCGCCGACGCTGTTCGACTTGCTGGGGCTGGGAGAGTGCGGCCAGTTCGAAGGACGGAGTCTTGTCCCGTTGGCAGAAGGCGGAGCCGCGGCGGATTTTGAAAACCGTTTGGTCTTTTCCACATATTCAAACTTTACCAGCGCGATCCGTGGCGATTGGAAACTCATGTATGACCACAGCACCCGGAACCGCAAACTTTTCAATATCCGAAAAGACCCGGGTGAATCGGCGGATCTGGCACTAAGCGAGAGACCAATTGCTGAAGAGCTGGAGAAAGAACTGTTGGCGCACGTGGCGCGGCAAGCCGAGTTGCACGAGGCGCTGATGAAACGTAAAGATGAGACGGCCGTGGGCATCGATCCCCAGGTGCAGGAACAACTGGAAAGCCTGGGTTATCTTGACGGCGGCAATTGAGAAGAGGCGAGCTTGACAACCAGCGAAAGCGCGACAGGACGGGCCGGCGGTCTATCCAGACGGTGGACAGTGGCTTGCGTGCTGGCGGCTGCGGCCGTATTCGCGGCCGGCGCTTCGTTTTTGGTTCCACGGTACCTCTCGAACCCGCGTCATCCGTTTCTGATGGGGGAGGGGGGGGCGAAATGGATCCGGCTCAATGAGGAGGTGAACCTGGTGGCGCGGCCGCTGGCGGATGCGGTGTCGGCGTTCCGGGTGCACTTCACAACGGGGGGAAGCGAAGGTGGCGCCCAAGTAAGTATGAAGGCCATGAAAGCCGGCCAAGTGTTTTTAGACGGCGCTTTGGTTTACAGCACAGGGCCGGAGTTCAATAAGTGGAAAGAGACGCGCCGAATCGACCTGACGGGCCGGCTCGGTGCGAGCGAGCATGAGTTGAAAGTGCTGGTGGTGAACCGGGACGGTCCGCCGTGCCTGCTGGCGTATTGCCCGCAACTGAAGCTGGCGACGGGCCCGCAGTGGGAATCAAGCGCCGACGGGCAAACCTGGTCGCCCGCGGTGACGGTGGACGCGTACCGGCCGGCGGGCCTGTCGCGGAAGTTTCCGCGGGCGGATACGGCGCTGTTGCGGAGCCTGCCGCTGGTAGGGTTGGTTTTTGCGGGCGTATTGGCTTGGAGCCTGGCGTTATCGGGCGAGTGGCGCATCTCGCCATGGGTGCGCCGGCTGACGCCGCGGGCGTCGACGTACCGTTGGCTGCTGATGGGGGGGTTGGGCGTGATGGCGGCGAACAACATTTTCAAGCTGCCGTTTTACCATGGGTTCGATTTCAAGGGCCATGTCGAATATGTCGAGTATGTGGTGCAACACTGGGCGATTCCGCTGCCGACGCAAGGCTGGACGATGTTCCAGGCGCCGCTGTATTACGTGCTGACGGCGCCGCTGTACGCGGCCTGTGCGCTGATGTTCGAGCCGGAGCAGGCTCTCCAGGCGCTGCGGGTGCTGCCGCTGGCGTGCGGCGTACTGCAAGTCGAGCTGGCGTACCGGGTGGGGCGGCGCCTCTGGCCAGACCGGGACGGGTTGCAGATGGCGGCGACGACGGTGGGCGGGCTGTTGCCGGCGAGCGTGTACATGTCGCAGTACGTGGGTAACGAACCGCTGGCGGGCGTGCTGGCGGGGCTGGTGGTGGTGCTGGCGCTGCGATTCTATTACGCGCCATATGGCGCGCCATATGGCGAGCCGGACCGGGGGCGGAGGACGTGGTCGCTCGTGATGCTGGGCATCGCGCTGGGACTGGCATTGTTGAGCAAACTGACGGCGCTTTTCCTTATCCCGCCGGTGGCGGCGCTGATAGTTTACGGGTTCTTGACGGCGCCGGGCGAGCGGAAGGCGCGGCGCGCGGTGGTGGCGTTGCTGCTGGTGTTCGGGACGGCGGCGTTCGTCGGCGGCTGGTACTACGCGCGCAACTACGTTTTGCTGGGGCGGGCGTTCTGGGGCGGCTGGGAGCCTGAGCGGAACATTCAATGGTGGCAAGACCCCGGCTACAGGACGCTGGCTCAGTTGATCCCGCGGGGCGAGGCGCTGGTGTATCCGGTTTGTTCGAGCCTGGTGAGCTTCTGGGACGGGTTTTATTCGACGCTCTGGGCGGACGGGTACATCTCGTCAACCACGGACGCCAATTACGCCCCGCCATGGAACTACAACCTGATGCTGGGCGGCGTGCTGCTGAGCCTGATCCCGACATCCATGATTTTTGCTGGCGCGGCCGCGGCTTTTCGAAAGCGGGTTCAACGGCCGGGGCTGGTGTTTCTCGGGGGCACGTTGCTGTTGTATATCGTGATGCTGATCTACGGCTTCTTCAGCCTGCCTTATTACTGCATCACCAAAGCGGCGTACACGCTCGGGCTCGCGTGTTGTTACGGCGCGTTGGCCGCGGCGGGATTTGACCTGCTGGCGCGTGGCCGATTGGCCCGGGCCGTTTTGGCCGCCGGCATCGCGGCATGGGCCGCGGCGGCCTACGGCGCGTATTTTATTGTGAAATAGGCCGAATTAGGACCTATATCATTATCATGGGAATCACTTTTTCTTTTTCACGCTATAGCCGAACTTGCCGAGGCGTTCGCCGAGCGGGTAGTAGCCGCCGTGGACATAGGCAAACAGGCCGGCTTTCTCGATGGCGAAACGGCCTGCGGGGTTAATCAGGCTTTTGGTGACCTGTACGGCCACTATCTCTGCGACAAACATGGTGTGCGTGCCCAGTTCGAGCGTTTTCCACACCTGGCATTCGATGTTGATCGGGCATTCGAGGATGATGGGCGCCTGAACCTTCGATGCGGGCGCGATGGTCATGCCGGTTTGGGCAAACTTGTCGACATCCCTGCCGGACACGACCCCGCAGTAGTCGGTTTTGCGGATCAGCGCCTCGGACGGCATGTTCACGACGAACTGGCGGGTCTGCATGACGTTCTCGTGCGACAGCCGGCTGGGCCTCAGGCTGATCGACAGCATCGGCGGCTCGCTGCAGACGGTGCCGGTCCATGCCACAGTACATACGTTGGGCTTGCCGTCGCGGCCGAGGCTGGTGACCAGCGCCGCGGGCACGGGATACAGCATCGTGCCCGGCTTCCACACCTCCTTGAGTTCGGAGGCCTTTTCCTCGATAGCGCGGGACGGCTTGGCGAATACGGGCTTCGGCACCGGGCGGCGGCGCGGCGGTCCCGGTGACCGAGGTGGGCGCGTATGCCACTGTTCTTCCTGCTGACGCGGCGGGCGCCCGCGTTTTTCCCGTTGTGGCGCCGGCGTCCCGCCAGCACGCTTTTGTGGCGCGGGCGTCTCGCCAGCACGCCGAGGCCCACGCTCCCGGACGTCCCGTTGTGGCGCGGGCTTCCCGCCAGTACGTTGTGGTGTGGGCTTCCCGCCAGCACGCTTTTGTGGTGCGGGCGTCTCGCCTGCACGTCGAGGTGCGCGCTTTTTGTCGCGGGGTGGCTTTCGTT
>JAPLKX010000323.1 GCA_026387845.1 Candidatus Hydrogenedentota bacterium
ATCCGGCATGGAGTGGACACTAAGAGGAGCCAACGCCATCATCGCGCTGCGATGCACCATCTTCTCCAGACGGTTCGAAGACTTCTGGGAACAACGCCTTGCCCCCGCTGGCTAAAAACCCCATTTCCTGACGCAGGCCCGCTTCGCGCTGCCTATAGGCAGTCGGCGTATTCCTGATAGACGGTCTGGCCATCCACCATAATAGTAACAGTCGCCGAGTAACAAAGCACGTGCACAGGGAGTTGCAGAGTTAGTTCCGCATTGCCGTTGATATCTGCGCTGGCTGCCGCATTTGCGGACCCCGCCGTAGCCATGATGCCGCTGCCGGGGCAGGCTCCCGAGACGGTCACGTGCAGACGACAATGATAAGCCCCGTACTCGCCAAGCACCTCTTCCGAGTAGCTCGCTGAAACCTCAAACCCACAAGGCGGCGTCACGTCGTCAGGAGGTGTTGGGATCGGCTCATCGTCCAACAAGGCCGTGGCGGCCCTGGACGCATAGTCTACGCCCGCCAGAGCCGCTCCCGCACAGCCAAGCAAATCGCCTCCCGCGCACTCCACTACGTCCACGGCCGTAGGACCCAAACCCAGCATGTCGCTATCCGTAAGCATGGCCGCTGTGTCAACAATCGCCCAACCACAGGCCCAAGCGCTAGTAAGACCAAGTGTTCCGACGAGCGAAATACCACAAGCGGACCAAGACAACGTCATAGACGCCAAGTTGAGGTAGTCGTCCAGCGTCGCCAGTTCCAGCATGCTTTTCCCGGCTCGCGCACCCACGGGCAATTCACTGGCAAGGCCCAGGACATCCATCAGACCGGCCGTGTCGATGGCGGCGTCATTGTGCACTTCTTCGGTTCCGTCGGGTCGCGTCATGCTGATATCGACACATCCCGTTCCACTGTCATAGTTCGAGAAGCGCAATACATAGCGCCGTATTACCATCGCTGTCGGGAGACCGTCGTCGCCGAACCAGACCTTGAGTAAATCGCCGGACTTGGACAAGCCGCCACACCCGGTAATTTTCAACGGGTCTCCTTGGCTATCCTTGTCAGCTACCACGAAGATAGACTCGCCCACAGTGTTCTGCGCGACCACGGCGAGATCCGTTTGAGGCGCACCGGAGATTCGGTAGATTGTGAGGTCGGATCCCTCCGTTGACTCCCGCTGGCATCCCTGTTGCCCGCACAGGAGCGGGGCACAGACAGCCACAAGCAAAACCAAACCGAGTTTATGCCGGTTGACCTTCAAATACTTCCTGAACATCACTTCTCTCCTTCCCTACGTTGCCGGCGACCAACGGCCCAGAATAGTAGCCCGCAACTGGCATACGTGATTCCACCGCCCTTCCCGCCGCTGCACGACGGCCCCGTCGCATTGTCCCCCCCCGCATTCGACCCTCCTTCGAATACGGCGGTGAGGTATTTGTTCGCATCCATCGTAATGTTCACAGGATTCTGTATCGTAGTCACGGCGCCTTGCCAGTATTTGAACGAAGATCCGGACCCATTGACGGCCAGTACGGTTACGACTGCCCCCTCATCATAAATGTTTGCACCGGCTGGTGGAACCGTGCTTCCGTTACCTTCTACGGAGATCGTAAGGGTGTGCGTAGTCTTCACAAACACGGCGCAGATGGACATGTCGCTATCGACCGTAACGGTGGCAGGGTTGTCGGAACCTGTCAGGTCACCAGTCCAGTGATCAAAATGCCAGCCGCCTGATTCGTTGGCCGTTATGGTAACCGGCCAGCCTTGCACACAATTATGGTCGCCGGCGGGCGGGTCGGTGGTCCCGCTGCCCTGTACGGAGATCGAAAGATTCTGGTAGATTACGTACTCATCCGCTCCCACATCGTAGTCCGAACCGTCGCCTCGAAGCTCGCTGGTACCGTCGAAACCGCGCGGATCGCCGTCGAGATCGTTCGTTGCCGATGTGGCACTGCCGGCATCGATGCAGGGGGAGTTCGGCAGGAGGCAACCAGCGTCATCGATCATGGGGTCGCTACTAAAGTTGTAGGCGCCGGTAGCTCCGCCCTCAACACAGCAAAACGTCGCTGAAGTACCCTGGAGTTGGTTGGGGCTGTTTCCCCAGAGAATGCAGTTTCTTATTGCACTACATAACGAAAGCCCACCGCCTGTGTTCTCGGCAAAGTTATAAACGATCGTATTGTTTTGAATTGTCCCCCTGCAGTAATCCAGCCCGCCTCCAGACCCATACACTGAGTTTCCATAAATGTCGGTAACGCAATAGACTTCATTGGAGCCTATCATATTATTTTGGATGTTTCCGTCACATCCGTACAGCCCGCCGCCCGTTACGGCTATATTCGATATGATGAAATTCCTCTCCACCAGTCCATCACAATCGAAGATGCCTCCTCCGTGTCCTCCTCGCAGATCATTGATGTCATATCCTCTGGCCGTATTCATCTCGATAACGTTTCTCCTGATGGTGGCGTGAGTGCCGTTCCCGCGTATGCCCGCGCCATCCCCACTTACATTCCCGTTCTGGATGTTAAACCCCATTAACATACACGCTGATGTCTCAAAGCCAGAAAATGTCACTACGGCTCCATTACTCGAGCCGTCGATTGTTGTCGATGCGATAACGTCCCAGTCATCGGGGTTTGTTGAACGTAGAATGATGTTCTTGCCGTAGAAACCGATGTTCTCGGCGTAGATCCGCGGAGACACAATAATCTCATCGCCGGAATTGGAGGCGTCGATCGCGTCTTGGATAACCTGATATTGTCCTCCCGTACCTACGGTAATCTGGGCGCCTCCGGCAACACCGGAGAAGGCCAATGCCAACACTATCACCCAAAGGGGGGCGCGAATGACCACCGCTCCACATGCGGTATGCCTGCCCCTGTGGCGATCGTGACCCGGCGAGCGGGCTCCGTCCCCGGCCCAGGGAGTAAACGAATTATGACACTGACACCTTTGCATACTTCTCATGAGCGTGCCCCTTTCCCAGTTGCATTTTGAAACACCTTCTTCTCGAGAACCGCAGCCTAATGCTGACTCCCATCATAGCCATCCGCTCGTGGGGTTGTCAAGGAATCGAATTCGAGTCTTCCGCGGAATTCGCGTCTTACACAATTCACGCTGATCCCACTACCATATCGAAAGAACCGCTGGTTTCAAGGAAGAACCCCGGAAAACAGATTAGAGGCGTTGCGCCAAGTCCCATGCGTACTAAGAGGGTCGAGCCACAGGCAGCAGGAAGGTTGCGCCGATGTCGCACATTCTTGAGGGAATCTTCCGGTACCGTTGGGACGGTCCCCGGCCGTTGTGGGGCGCGACCCAGACATGCCGAAATGCAGACCTCGATTTGAGGTTGCCGCCCCGCAGCCGTGGGACTACGCCTCGGTCAGGAAAATCTTACGCAACGACTGCGGCGTGTCCACCACCAGTTCCGGCTTCCCTTCGAGCAGTTTCGCTACCGTATGCCACCCCCACGCCACCGCGATGGGAACCGCGCCCGCGCGGCGCGCCTCCCGGATGTCGCCTTTTGTGTCGCCGATGTAACACGGGGTGAGGCCGGGATGCAGCCGCATGATGCGCTTGATCTTTTTGACCTTGCTGCGTTCTTTGTCCGACCCCAGCACGTCACGAATCCCGCAGATGTTGTGGCGCAGCAGAAAGTCCACAATCGTGTCGGTTGCGTTGGACGTGATCACATAGACCGGATGCACCGCCGCAAGATCCCGGACCACCTCCGGCATCTCCGCAAACGGGCTTACCCGCCGGTGCGCCTCCGCGATCCGCGGCGCAAACATCCGCAACAGCCGCCGGATCCGGTACATCGGAAACCCCGCCCAGAACAACTGCCGCATCACGTTCCCCTCGAAAAGACGCAAAAACGCCTCCCGCGAATTCAGGCGGTGATACCCCAACTCATGACACGCCTTCGTGAACTCGCTGAAATACACCTCCAGCGAATCGGCAACCACCCCGTCAAAATCAAACATGATTATCGGGTTCTTAATCACACACTGCATCATTTGATTGTAGCACAGCCCGGACTGCACTGTCCTTTGTCCTCTTGACCCGCGCACCCCGGTTCGGCGATAGTCTTGGTCAATAAGGAGGGCCGTCACATGGTGTGTTGCATGCTGGCTTTAACAAACCTGATTGTGGGCGCGGCCGGCGTAACGCCGCTGGGGGTGACGCGCGATCGACTCGAGATGGCCCATGACCGGCTGTGTTCGCCGCCGCTCGACGATCTCGACTTCGTCATGTCCGACGTCAACTTCAAGCTCACACGCCGGTTCACCGAGTACAGCGGCGATATCTCCGGCAGGATGCTCGGCGCGCTCAACGCCACCTCCCCCCTGCTCGACCGCAGCGCGCCCGTGCTCGACAAAATGCTCCAGGCAATGCCCGGCTGCCAGAAACCCGACGGCCATTTCGGCGCGGATCAGTCGCTCGCCACCGAAGTCAACCAAAAGCGCGACATGCCCATCCTCTGGGGCAACGGCCGGCTGCTCCTGGCGCTGGCCCAGCGGTGCGCCTCCAACCCCGACCCGGCCCTGCTCAAAACGGCCACCCGCCTCGGCGACTACGTGATCTCAACCCGGCAGTACTACGGCAAGCGGGAAAATTTCGAAGGCGTTGGCGGCGCCATGGCGTCCGGTTTCACGACGTGCTACCCCTCGCTTATCGACGGCCTTGTGGCGCTCGGCCAAGTCAGCGGCGAGCCGCGGTTTCTCGACGAGGCCCGGTACATCGCCCGCCTGTCGCTGCTCGACAGAGAGTTCAAAAGCCACCACAGCCACGGCAGGCTCACCGCCTACAGGGGGATGCTCGACCTCGACCGCGTCACCGGCACCAACGAGTTCACCGGCGCCGTCGTCAACGGCTGCCGCGAAATCCGCCAAAACTACCTCCTCCCAACCGGCGGTGTCACTGAAATCTTCGATCTCGCTTACTCCCGCGACGAAGGATGCAGCGAAGCCGACTGGATAAGGGTCAATTACCTGCTCTGGCTGGCCACACACGACACATCGTATCTCGACATCGCCGACAGCGTGCTGCGCAATCATTTCCTCCCCGCCCAGTTCGAGTCCGGCGGGTTCGGCCACGGCACGTTCAAGCCCGTCAAGGCGGGCGACGTCTCGATTAACGGCGGCCGCATCCTCGCACTCGGTTCCGAAGCCTACTGGTGCTGCTCGATGCACGGCACGCAACTGCTCGCCGACGTCGCCGGCTGGGGCGTCTTCGCCCCAGCCGGCGGATGGGGCGTCTTCGCTGACGGCCCCGACATCGTCGTTACGTTCCTTGCCGAGGTCGAAACAGCCGTGGGTGGCGTCACCGTGACGGCGCGGCAGACCGCCCCGGCGGCGTGGACCGTTACGCTGGCTCGATCAGGTTCGGCAACCGGCTCGTTGCGCCTGCGCGTTCCCGGCTGGTCAGTTGAAGACGGAAAGCCCTTCATGCTCATAGACGGCCAACCCGCATCCATCTCGGACGGCTGGGCAACGCTGAAGTGCCCGTCGAGCGGTCAAAAACAACTCAAGGTCGAGTTCTCCAACAAAATCAACGTGACTCCCGCGCACGGCGCCGACCCCTCCGCCGCATCGCAAGTCTTCGCCGGCGGCGACCTCTACTGCCTCCCCGACGCCTGGCTCCAACCGCGCCTGCGCGACTCTGAGGACGCGCTCGAGGTCGCCCTCGCCGCCGATCGCCCCGAAAACAGCCTGGTGCCCGTCATTGTCACCGGCCCCGACGGCGCGCCCCAACGTTCCCGCCTGACTTCCATGATGAACAAGCCCAAAGGCGGCTGCCGGGTCGTTTTCAAGGTTCGTCAACTGCCCGCGGAACAGTTCGCCGCCCTCGATGCCGCAGCGGAACCGGAACCTCCGGCCGCCGAGCCTGTGGAACTCCGGTTTGCCTGCGACGGCGAAATCCAGGTGACGCTCGATGGCGAGAACGTATACACCCACACCGGGTGGCATGAATCTCCGCTGGCGATTGTCTACACAAAGACGCCGCAATCCCCCGGCGCCCGCAAAGTTGAAGTCAAAATCAAAGCCGGGAAACTCCCGCCGGGCGTCATCGGAACCATCAAGGCCGGCGGCCGCCTCTACACGACCAGCGCCCAAGGCTGGACCGTCCGCCCCGCCGCGTCTGACGCCGCACTACAAGCCCCTGCCGCCGATTTGGGCGGATTTGGCTCGCCGCCATGGGACTACTACCCCGGCCATTTCGCTGCTACCGCCGCCCGATGGATCGGCCCCGCGGATCCCGGCGCCCAAAAAGAATGGATTTTCCAGTGTGAACTGAAATAGCGCCCGCACGGATGCGGCGCACGGACGCGGCACGGCGATGGTTCAAGGAGGAACCGACCATGTTTTTCTTTCTGATGCTATTGATGAGCGTAGCAGGAATTGTCATTTGGGCCCTCTTGCTCGGGATCGCGTGGCGCTCCATGCTGGCGTTGGAAGCCCTCGCCCGAACCCAGCGCGAGGTCGTCTCCGTCATGCAAAAACGGCCTGCCCCTACGGTCGAAGAACCCGGCCGCGTTCTGGTGGAAACCTGATCCCACTGGCGGGGTCGCGGCTACCGCGCCGTGTCATCTTGTAGGTCCGAATTCCGATTCGGACGTCCCATTCACAGATGGGACCTACAGCCAATCCGCAATCGTAATGCTGTCGGCGGTGGAGGTGGAGGCGCGCCTTCCTGTACCATGGGGCCTTCATGAACGAGTCGGGGCTGTTGACAGCGAGAGGTATCTCATGGCCAGTCGAATCGGGGCAATTCTGGGGGTTCTGATTTGCGCCTCTACGGCGTGGGCGGAATCGGCGCAGTTGGACTGGGTCGAACGCATCTACGGCGATGGACGCCACAACGCCTTCACCGACCTCGTCCAATGGAACGGCCAATACTACGTGTGTTTCCGCCACGCCGAGAGCCATATGTCGCTCGACGGCCAAATCCGCGTCATGCGCAGCGCTGACCTCCATGCCTGGGAACCCTGCGGAACTATCGACACCGCCGGCGATGACCGCGACCCACACCTCTCCCCCGCCGGCGACCGCCTCTACGTCTTTTTCGGCACGTGGGACATCGTCCACCAGCCCGGCAATAAACTCCTGGACCGCAGTTCCGTCCGGTCCTATTGCGCCTACACGACCGACGGCTCCACCTGGTCAAAAGTCGACGCCACCTACGAGCCGGGCTGGTGGCTCTGGCGCGTCTCACGTAATAATGGCCGCCAGGACGGCGCCCGCCAGGACGGCGCCCGCCAGGATGGCGGCCTCTTCTACAGCGCCGCGTACACCGCCGTCCGGCCAACGCCCGCCGCACGCGAAACCCGCCTACTCCAATCATCAGACGGTATCAACTGGACCCTCGTCAGCACCGTCACCCGCGAGCGAAACGCCGGCGAAGCCGATATGGTTTTCGAGCCCGACGGCTCAATCTGGCTCATCTCGCGAACCGGCGACCAATCCGGCGGCGCCATGTTCTCACGCAGCGACCCCGCTCGAGCCAAATAGACCGCCGCGGACCTCGGCGTCCTCGTACACAGCCCCGTCATCGCACAGTGGAAAGACCGGTTTTTCCTGGCCGGCAGAGGCCGCGACGGCGAAAAGTACGTCACCCGAATCTGGGAGATCCTTAACCCCCACGGCGACCCCCCCGCTGTCCAACTCCGCGAGGTCATCACCCTGCCCAGCGAGGGCGACAACGCCTATCCCGGCCTGCTGGTCGACCCCGCCTCGCTCGAGGCCGAATCCCCGGGCTTTTTCGTGACCTGGTACTCCCAGCACGAGCGGGAACAGGTCGGCGGAGGCAAGAACGCCGCCTGCGTTTATGCCGGTCACGTAAGCGTGTCTCCAGCGCCCTGACCGCCCCGCCCGCCGGCCTCTCCGCTGGTCGTGCCAAAATTCACAACGCCCGCCCACCAGCTTGATTAGGGGATATCCACATGCTATTATTTGGGGGTTGCTTTTCCGGGAATGAGTTGTTGTTTAGGCAAGTTCCCCACACGGGGTCGGCCCAGCGTAGCAGGTGTATCTGCGGGATTCCCGTTCCACGCGCTCAGGGCTAACTCTATGTAACGGTCGGGTTTTTTTCGGATAAACTTAGGAGGATCTCCACGAATGGCCACCAATGAAGCAAGAAAATCTATCAGCTCTTTTATGACCGAAGGGGGGCGAACCTTTCCGCCGCCCGCAGGTTTTGCCGCCAAAGCGCACGTCAAATCGTTTGCTGAGTACCAGGCGATGTACGACCGGTCGGTAAACGACCCCGATGCGTTCTGGCTGGAACAGGCCGCCCTCCTCGATTGGGTTAAGAAGCCTGCAAAAGCCCGCGAGTTCACCTGGAACACCGACAGCCGCGCCATCAACCATACCTGGTATGCCGACGGCATCCTCAATGTCTCCTACAACTGCCTCGACAGGCATCTCAACGGCGCTACCGCCAAAAAAACCGCGCTGCTGTGGCAAGGCGAGCCCGACGAAGACGTCCGCGCCATCTCCTATCAAGACCTGCACCGCGAGGTGTG
>JAPLKX010000785.1 GCA_026387845.1 Candidatus Hydrogenedentota bacterium
GACAAAAAAGGGACTTAAGGGACTTAAGGGACATAAGGATTGGGAGAAAGCTGGTGCGGTCGGGTCGCGCGGGAGCGCGACCCCGCCGCCCGCACCACAACGTGGTTTTGTGCTAAAATGGCGCGCATTGCTGACATGGTAGGAGGTAAAGGAGAATGAACAAGCGGACGGTTTCACGGCGTCATTTTTTGGCGGGCGCGGCGGCGGCGGGCGCGGCCGTAACCTTATTTCCGGGGCGGGTGTTGGGGGCGAACGAGCGTGTCAACATCGGCATCATCGGGCAGGGCGGAAAAGGGAGCGCGCATTTTGCCGATTTCAGCAAGGTGCCCAACTGCCAGATTATCGCGGTGTGCGATGCCGATAAGAAGGCGCTTGCGAACCCGCAGGTGCCGGAAAACGTGAAGCGGTTCCAGGACCTGCGCCAGTTGCTCGAGATGAAAGACATCGACGCGGTCGTGATCGCCGCGCCGGATCATTGGCATTGCCTGGCGGCCATCCTGGCATTCCAGGCGGGCAAGCATGCGTACGTTGAGAAGCCGGTGAGCCACTACGTGTGGGAAGGCCGGAAGATGGTGGAGGCGGCGCGCAAGTACAACAAGATCGTGCAGGCGGGGGTTCAGCAACGATCGTGCCCGGCGGTGCAGGAATGCGCAAGAGACGTGCAGGCGGGGATGTTTGGCAAGGTGCTGTGGGCGCACTGCTACAAGACGGACTCGCGCAAGCCTATCGGGAAGGTGGACGGGCCGCAGCCGGTGCCCGAAACCGTCGATTACAACCTGTGGGCGGGCCCTGCGCCGATGTCGCCGGTGATGCGCAAACAGTTCCATTATGACTGGCATTGGCAGTGGAACTGGGGCACGGGCGAGATGGGCAACTGGGGCGTGCATTACTTGGACGACCTGCGTCACATCCTGGGGTGGGAC
This sequence comes from Candidatus Hydrogenedentota bacterium, assembly GCA_026387845.1. Lineage (GTDB taxonomy): Bacteria > Hydrogenedentota > Hydrogenedentia > Hydrogenedentales > SLHB01 > JAPLKX01. Next base: position 924 of record JAPLKX010000785.1, read on the forward strand.
GACGTCCCGAGTAACGCGATGGCGGCGGGCAACCGGTGGTGGGACGACGACGGCGAGACGCCCAACATGCACATGTGCCTGATGGAGCACAAGGGCGTGAAGGTCGTGATCGATATCCGCAACATGGCCGACCCCGGCCGGGGCGGCGACGAGGGCGCCGTGTATCTCAAGAGCCGCGGCGGCAACTACATCATGTGCGAAGGCGGGCATATCGCGATAGCGCGCGGCGGCGGCAAGGTCTTTGACAAAGACAACAAGATGATCAAACAGTACAAGGGCACGGGCGGCACCGGCCACGACGTCAACTGGATCGAAGCGATCCGGGCAGGGTCCAACAAAACGCTGGCGGCCGAGATCGAAGTCGGACATCAGAGCACCGTGCTATGCCACCTGGCGAACCTGTCGTGGAGAGTTGGCAAGGCGACGACCATCGAGGAAATCCGCGAAAACGTCAAGAGCCACGAGGATGCGCTGAATACGATTGAAGACATGATGGTTCAGCTCGACAACAATAAGGTCGACCTGAAGGCCAAACCGTGGATCGCCGGCCCGAAACTCGCTTACGATACAAAAGCCGAAAAATTCACCGGCGACCACGCCGACGACGCCAACAAGTTCATCCGGCTCGAGTGCCGCGAGCCATTCGTGGTGCCGGAAGAAGCGTAAAAGTTTTCTTAACGCTCAGGCGCAGAGGGATGCACGTCCCTCTGCGCTTTTTGCTTGATCAATGGCGGAGGAGTGGACAGTGTGGACATAGTGGACGTTGTGGACGTTGTGGACAAGGGAGCGAGGTTATTCCCGGGTGCCTATGGGACATATAGGACGAATAGGACCAATAAAAACCTGCACCTGGGGAAGGAGCCGAACCCCGGCTTCGCTGCGCTACGCCGTGGCAAGCCCGGTTTCGGTACTGGCGCAGCTACGCCGTGGCAAGTCCTGGGCCGACATCGGCGATGTCGACATACTTTGCAGGCGGGACGCCTGCGCTACAATGGCTAACTGGCGGGATTTGTGGGAGAGGTTGCATGGGGTTTTTGGTTTCTGTCATACTCGCCCGGCATTTTCGTGGTGGGCCAGGGTAAGCCGAATCTGCGCTGCAAAGGCGCGGGGAGACTGGTATGGAAATAGTCGGGCTGCATCCCGTAGACATTGTCATTATCGGCGTGTATATGGCAGGCACGTTGTTGCTGGGCCTTTACTGCACGCGGTATGTGGGGAACGCCGAGGACTTCTTTGTGGCGGGCAAGGCGCTGCCGTTCTGGGCCATCGGCTTTTCGATTGTCGTGAGCGACATCGGGGCGACGGATTTCGTGGCGGTGGCGGGCGCGGCGTACCGCAACGGGGTATCGGCGGCCAACTTTGACTGGATGGGCTCGATGCCCGCCATGGTCATCGCGGCGTTCCTGTTTGTGCCGTACTTCTGGCGGTCGGGCGTGTTCACGATCCCGGAGTTTTTGGGCCGGCGGTACAACTCGGCGGTCCAGTTCATCAACGCGTCAATATGGGTTGTTTTCCTGTTCATGATGCTTGCCGTAATGCAGTGGCTGACGGCGGACAAGCTGATGCACACGGTGCTTGGATGGAACACGTACGTGGCGCTCTGGGTGGTAGCGGCGGTGACGGGCATCTACACGTTTTCGGGTGGCCTGACGGCGGTGGTGTTCACGGACGTGGTCCAGTTGGTGGTGATGTACGTGGGCGGGTTCGGGCTGCTGGCGCTGAGCCTTTGGGAAGTGGGCGGCTGGTCGGCCCTGCAATCGAAGATTCTGGCGCTGGGGCCGGAGTACCAGGACCATTTCAAGCTGCTGCTTCCGCACAATACGACGGGCCCGTTCCCGTGGACGGGGATTGTTTTCGGGCTGGGGCTGGTGCTGGCGGTGGCCTACATGAGCGGCAACCAGGTCATCGTGCAGCGCACGCTGGGCGCCCGGACCGAATGGGATGCTAAAGGCGGGATGTTGTTCGGCGGGTTCATGAAATCGATGATCCCGCTGATGGTGGCGCTGCCGGGGCTTTGCGCGCTGGTACTGGTGCCGGCGCTTGGCCCGGAAGATGCGGACCGGGCGGTCCCGGAGATGATCCGGATCATGTTGCCGGCGGGCCTTCGCGGGTTGATGTTCGCGGCGTTGTTCGCGGCGCTGATGTCGAGCATCTCGGGCGCGCTGAACTCTGTGGCGACGATGTTTCTTACGGACATCGTCGGCCAGGTGCGCAAATGGGCGAAGAAGGCGCCATTGAGCGAGCGGATGGGCCTCCACGTGGGCCGGGCGATGACGGCGTTCCTGATCATTTCGTCGGCCGTCTTTGCCGAGCCGATCGGCAACCAGGACCAACTTTACGTGTACATCCAGACCCTGCTGTCGTTTTTCCAGGGCCCGGTGCTGGCGATCCTGCTTCTGGGCATTATCTGGCCACGGGCGACGGGGTATGGCGGGCTCGCGGGTTTGGTGCTTGGCGTGGCTTCCGCGTTTGTTCTGAACTACACGCCCGGTCTCTTTCCCCAGAAAGACCCGTTTCTCTTCATGGCTTGGTGGTCGTTCGTGTTCGCCCTCATTGTTGTGGTAGTCGTAAGCTTGTTGACCAAACGCGAGCCGGCTGAGAAGCTTCGGGGGCTGGTGTGGAGTTCGGTGGTGGTGGATGAAGAGGCCCAGAAGGCGCTGGGAGAAAGGGTTTCGTCATGATGGAAGCCTTAAGACTGCTTTGGTCCCGTTTCGCAGAATCTTCAGTGCAACTATTTGAAAAAATGCAGACTGTGTCGCACAAAGTCCTGGCGCCGATTTTCAATCCGATGAACGATTTCTTGGGCGGGTTGCCCGAATGGGTGGCCAGTGTGTTCGGGGTGGGTATTTTCGTGATGGCAATGGTATGGGTGGGAGTCTTCTTGAAGAAGGATTATGTGAATCGCGGCCGGCCTTACAAGAGCATTTGGACCGATTTGCGCCTTTGGACGTGCCTGTCGATGATGCCGCACGTGGTCTTTTACCTGTATTTCAGATAGGAAATATGACAATGAGCGAAGTCAAGCTGTCTGATTCGGACCAGAACGCCAATATACGGATGGAAAAACGGGACGGGGAGACCTATATTGCCCTGGGCATTTTCATTGTGGCGGTCGGGCTACCGGTGTTGCTTGGAACGTATTGGGCGTACCAGGCGCTGGCCCCGGGGCACATAGTCGCTCAAAGCCCAACTGCCGGGACCACCGGCCAGCCCGGAAACGCGGTCGACATCGTGCTTTCGCTTGGGCCGGAAGGCACGCTGCTGATGACGGACATCACGGGGTTGAGCCGGGCGGCCGCGGAAGCCGCATTGCAGGCGGACGGTTTTGCCGTGGGCGAAGTGACTGAGGCGAACGACCCGAGAACGGCTGCCGGATTGGTGGTTTCGCAGGAGCCTGCGGGGGGAGCGCTGGCCGATCCGGGCGACACGGTTAATTTCGTGGTGTCGCTGGGTCCAAAAGAGAGCGTGCGCCTGACCAGCGTCGTCGGCATGACGCAAGCTGAGGCCGAAGAGGTTCTGGCGACTAAAGGGTTCGTGATCGGCAACGTAACCAAAGGTCACAGCGTGCCCAACTTCCGCGGCGCCGTCGTCAATGCCGTGTGCGGGGTGGCGCTGATTTTGGTGGGCCTGGGCTCGATGGGTTATGGGGGGATCCTTCTGGCGCGTAACAAAAGGCGCGTGTGAACACAACCGTACAATGCCTGGCGGTCCGCATATCGAGTGAGCGGGCCGCCGGTTTTTTTGAGCGGCCGCGGCTGCTGAACCTTTACGGGCTTCTGGTGGAACCGACGCGTGTGGCCAAATCGGGCGACCTGGAGTCGAGAAAGCTGCCGTTTATCGAGTGCTTATGGATGGGGGCGTACGCGGTGCTGGTGCGGACGACGGTTCGGGGCGCGGAAAGCACGGTGTGGACGTCGGTAGACGGGTGGTCGGGGGATGTGACCCTATTCGACGCGGTCGTCGAGTTGACGCCATGCGAGAAGACGGACGATTTTCTGGCGCCGGACCTCGACGAAACGCGAGCGGCAGCGGCGGCGCGGGCGGGTCTGCAAAAACATATTCTTCGGCGGCGCGGGCAGATCAACAAGCCGGTGATTGAAGGCGTGGAACAGGTCATTCTTTACTACTACCCGGTGTGGGTCTATTACTACCGGCGGCGCAGTAAATACATTGATATCAAAGTGTTTGATGCGGTGACGGGGAAACCGGCGGGGGCGAAGGTGCGGGCGGGTGTGCTGAATGCGTTGGTGGCGTCGCGGCGCGGGGCGGAATGCAAGATCGGAGAGTAGGAACGGCTCCAATGGACACAGTGGACATTGTGGACATTGTGGACGAAGTGGACGGAGGAGAAAACGGTGGAAAACGGCTTGGAAATGTAATAACGTTACTGGGGCGTTGGCTGCGGGTGTGCGGCGCGCCCTGTAGGAATCACAAAGCAGGAGAAGAAGAATATGAAAAGAGCGATCATGATGAGCGTGGTGGCGGGTTGTATCGCGTTTGTGGCGACGACCGCCTGGGGTGAACCGACGTACGCCGAAAAACTCGGCTGGAAACCGACGGATAAGGTTTTGATCTGGCACGTGGACGACGCGGGGATGTCTCACGAGTCGAATGTGGGCACAATCAAGGCGATGGCGGAGGGTATGGCGACGTCGACGAGCATCATGATGCCGTGCCCGTGGGTGAGCGAGTATGCACACTATGTGGCGGACAAGCCGGACTTGGATTATGGGCTGCACCTGACTCTGACGAGCGAGTGGGACAACCACCGGTGGGGCCCGGTTGCGGGGAAGCCGGTCGCGCCGACGCTGGTGGATGAGGAAGGGTGTCTTTGGGACAACGTGGAGTTGGTGGTCAAGAACGCGGACCCGGACCAGGTGGAGAAAGAGATCCGTGCGCAGGTGGACCGGGCGTTGACGATGGGGCTGAAACCTTCTCACCTGGATTCGCACATGGGGACGCTGTTTGCGGACCCGCGGTTTGCGGAGCGGTATGTGAAGGTGGGCGTCGAGCTGGGAATCCCGGTGCTGGTTGCGGGCGGCCACATGACGAATATCTTGCGCGAGAACGGGGACATCGCGGAAGCCGCGAAGATGTTGAGCGAGGCGGCGTGGGCCGCGGGGTTGCCGGCGCTGGATGATATCCACACGGACGGTTATGGCTGGACGACGTATGCAGAGAAGAAGGCGGGCACGCTGGAGTTTCTGCGCACGATGAAACCGGGCATAACGGAGTTTATCCTTCATTGCACGGAACCGGGCGACACGTTCCAGTTCATCTCGTCTTCGGGCCCGACGCGCAAGGCCGACCTCGAGCTGATGCTCGATCCGGAGGTGAAGAAGGTTGTCGAGGAACAGGGGATTATTCTGACGACGTGGCGCGAACTGAAGGCGCGGCGCGATAAAGTTGGGAAATGACAAATCTTGACTAAGGGACACCCCCCACAAAGCGCGCTAAGAAGCGCGGCCGGGGAGCGTCCCGACGGAACGAAAGGACGTGCAGAGATGAACAAGCTGGCTTTATTGATGATCGGGACGCTGGCGGCGGCGCCCGTAGTATTTGCGCAGGACGCGGCGCCTGAGAAGACTTATGCGGAGCGGCTGGGCTGGCCGGCGGGATCGAAGGTGGTGATCTTCCACGTGGACGATGCGGGGATGTGCCACGACGCGAACATGGGCGCGAAGGACGCGCTGAGCAACGGCGTGGCGACGTCGACGAGCGTGATGTTTCCGTGTGCGGCCGTACCGGAATTCATGGAGATCTGGAAGGCGAACCCGACGTGGGACGTGGGCGTGCACCTGACGATGACGGCGGAGTGGAAGAACTACCGGTGGGGGCCCGTGGCGGGTAAACCGACGGTGCCGGGGCTGGTGGATGAGGAAGGGTGCCTGTGGCACGAGGTGATGCAGGTAGTGAAAAGCGCGGCGCCTGACGAGGTTGAGAAGGAAATCCGAGCGCAGGTCGACCGGTGCGTGACGTTTGGGATGAAACCGACGCACCTGGATTCGCACATGGGCACGGTGTTCGCCCCGCAATACGCGGAGCGGTACGTGAAAGTCGGCATTGAACTGGGGATACCGGTTCTGATGCCGGGCGGCCACATGCAGTATGTCAGCCAGAACAACCCAGCCGCGAGCCAAACGGCCAAGCAGGTCGGCCAACAACTTTGGGATGCGGGCCTGCAGGTGCTGGATGACATCAACACGGGCGATTTTCCCAAAGGCGCGGCCAACAAGACCGAGCAGATCTGCCAGTTCCTGCGTGAAATGAAGCCGGGCATCACGTATTTCATCGTTCACTGCACGCGGCCGTCGGAAATTTTCCAGTACATCTCGAGCTCCGGCGGGAAGCGGCTGGCCGAAACCGAGGCGATGATCTCGCCGGAAGTTAAGAAAGCGGTCGAGGATGAAGGGATTATTCTGACGACGTGGCGGGAACTGAAAGAGAGACGGGACAAGATCGGGAAATGAGGCCGTAGACCATAGACTGTAGACCGTAGGAAGAAAGCGGCGGCGGGCGGTTTGGAGCCACCCGCCGCTGTTTTGTTTACTCCTCTTTGGCAGGACACTCGGAGCGTGACTCTTGTTCTTCTCGGGGCGAGTCCGTAAAATAGCGTGAAAAAGGAACTTGCATGAAGCTAAGA
>JAPLKX010000485.1 GCA_026387845.1 Candidatus Hydrogenedentota bacterium
GGGAGCCGGTGGTTTTTTCGGCGATGGCCGGCGGGATGGGTTGGGGCATACGGGGTCAGTACGGCCACGAGACCGGTGCGATGATCGCGGGCCTGCTGGTGAGCCTGACGCTGGTGCTGGTGTTGTGCCCGGGACGGAAACCGCTGGCGCTGGCGCGGGCTGTGGCGTGGGGCGCGGTGGGGATGGGGATCGGCGGGACGATGACGTACGGGCAGACGGTCGGCCTGACGCACGACGCGGCCTTCATAGGGAATTGGGCGGCGCTTCGTTGGGGCATGCTGGGTCTGGCGATCAAGGGCGGGATCTGGATAGGTTTCTGCGGCCTGTTTCTGGGGATGGGCTTGGGTGGGGTGCGGTACCGGTGGCGGGAGATGTTTGGGCTGATGCTGGCGCTGGTTGGCGCGTTCTACATTGGGCAGGCGCTGCTGAACTCGCCGTTCGACCCCGCCAATCGAGTCTTGCCCCGGATCTACTTCAGCGCGTCGTGGTATTGGCAACCGGGCGCCGCGGCGCTCGAACCGCGGCCCGAATACTGGGGCGGGCTTCTGCTGGCGCTGGCCACGGCGCTGGCGTACGCGGGCTGGTGGCGAAACGACAGGCTGGCGGTGCGGCTGGGGCTGTGGGGGTTTCTCGGCGGGATGATCGGTTTCCCCGGCGGGCAGTCGCTCCAGGCGTATCACGCCTGGAACCGGGCGGCATTCCAGCAGGGCCTGTGGGCGTGGCTCGACCCGAACATGAACTGGTGGAACATGATGGAAACGACGTTCGGCGCCATCATGGGAGGGACGCTGGGGTTGGGCCTGTGGCTTAACCGCTCGAGGATAAACCCGGCGGAAGATGCAGGCGCGCCGGAGTTGACCGCGGCGGGCGAGGCGGGTCTGCTGGCGGTGCATCTGACGTTGCTGGCGGCGGTCGAGTTTCTCGAGGTGCCCGCAGTCGATTCGGTATACGACCTTGGCCTGATCATGGCCATGATTCCGATTGCGGGCGTCGCGGGCGGCCGGTGGTGGCCGTACGCGGTCATCTTCCCGGTGACGCTGCTGCCGATTGCCGGCAAGACAGTCAAGCAGTTGGCCTACCAGGAAGGGGCCGTGAGCGTGGGCGCGGGCTGGCTGGTGTATTTCGTTCTGCCCATGCTTGTGGCGATCGCCGCAGCGGCTTATTTCGCAAGGCAATCGACGAGAGCGCGTGACGGCAGGAACTTTCTCCGTGCTTCGCTTCTGCTGTCGACCTGGATGTATTTTCTTCTGAACTACGCCTTCTTCCGTTTCCCATGGCCATGGGCCCAATGGACCGGCAGGACGCCCAACGGCATCATCTTTACGGTTTTCGCGGTCGCGTTGACCGCGCTGGCCATTCTCAAAAGGCCGGGCAATATGGAAGCAACTGAATGATCCCGAAGCCACTTCTGCACGCGACTCTGGCGGATTCGGCGCGCCTGCTCGGGTTGGTGACGCTAATTGCCATCTTTTCCTGCGCCTTGTTTGGCCTCGCGGCTTCGCTCGCCGTAGCTGGGCTGTTCTACGCGACCGGCCCAAGCCCCGACTCCGCAATGATTCCTGGCTTCCTGGCCAAAGCGGCGGGTTTTGCCGTGCTGGCAGGCGCGGCCTTTTTCGGCGCACGGCGCGTCGTCAAGGCAACGACAACTTTCTTGGTGCCGCCGGATGAGCCGGTGTTGGCAGGCCGGACGCGGGAGTGGCTGGCCCTGATTCCGCCCCTCATCGTTGCGGCGGCGCTGGTGTTTCCGCGGCTGGGCGCGTATCCGTGGGCGGCGCCTGACGAGATTCACCACCTCAGCGTGGCCCGCAACGTGGCCACACTGGGCATGTATGCGTCGGGGCATCCGGATGGGGAACTGGTGCCGTTTGACACGTACGACTCGGTGGGGCCGCCGGTGATCCTGCCGGTGGCGCTTGCGTTTCGTCTCGGGGGAGTGAATCTTGGGGCGGGACGAGCGGTCATGGCCATATATTTTCTGGCGCTCTGCATCGTGCTGTTTGCGCTGCTGAAACCGGCAATGGGGGCGGGCGGCGCGGCCATCGCTGTTTTTTTCATGACGTGCTCGTTCGGGTCGGTGTACCTCGGCAGGACGCTGTACGGCGAAGTGCCGGGCCTGATGTGGATGGGCTTGGGCCTTCTTGGCTGGCGGAGAGCAATGAAGACGCGGGCGGGCATCGGGTGGGGGTTGGCGGCGGGCGTCGCGTTCGGCCTTGCGGTCCTCTGCAAACCAATACTTCTGCTGTCGGCATTCGCATTCCTCGGGGCGCTGATCTACGACCGCCTGACGTTTCGCCGGATCCGGCTGACGCACGTAATTGCGCCCGCGGCCGGCGTCGTGGTTGTGATGGGCGCGTGGTGGCTCGTGCAGACGATGAGCCGGCACGACGTGGCCGGTGCGGCCGGCGGCACGTTGGGCATCTACAAGCACAACCTGATGTTCGGGCTGAGATCCGCTCCGCACGCACTTGCGCGACTTTTTACGGACGCGGGGGGGCAACTTGCCGTTGTCCTGCTGTTTGCGGTGTTTATGGTTTTCTGGATCGGGTACGATCCCGCGCTGGGGGTGGTCTGGTTTCTGGCGGTTTTTTATGCGTGGTGGTGGGCTTTTTTCACGCCGGGAACGATGCCGCGGTATTTGTGGTTCACGGCGGCTATTGGCGGGGCGTTTACGGCGTGGTTCTTGATCGCGCTGAAGGACATAGTGGCCGCCCTGTTGCCGCGCAGGGAGACAAATGCCCGGTTTCTGATGGCCGTGATGGTCGTGGCAGTCGTGCTCTTGCTTGCGGCGACCGCGCGCGATCTGACGCGCGAAGCCAAAGGCGTATACGCGGCCGACGAGATGGGGGATGATTACGCGCTGTCGGCGTGGGCGGCGCAGTTGCCGGCCGGTACGGCCGTTGCCGCGACGTGGCCGGTGTCGGGCACGCTCAACTTTTTGGCGAACAAGCCGGCGCGCGTGCTGGAGACGATCCCCGTCCCGATCCCTGCCAACCAAGTCTGCATTATTGATACAATGACGCGCCCCGACATGCTCGGCAACCGGCAGCCTGATCGGAGGTTTGGCCGGTACGCCGTGCTGACGGCAAAGGAGTAACGAGGAACGTGGCGGAACGGTCGGTATCGATTTTTTACCCGTGCTACAACGATTGGGGGACGATGGGCAGCATGTTGCTGCTCACCACGCAGACCGTCAACCGGCTCGGGCTGGACGCGGACATCACCGTGGTCGACGACGGCAGCGAGAACCACACGCTCGATCTGCTTGACGAGATCCGCGAGCGGTTCCCGGAGGTCAGGATCGTGCGCCACGAGAAAAACCGGGGGTATGGCGGGGCGTTGCGCAGCGGGTTTGCCGCCGCCACGCGCGACTGGATCTTTTATACGGACGGCGACGCGCAGTACGACGTGCGCGAACTCGAGACGCTGCTCGAGCACGCGGGGCCGGACGTCGATATGGTGCAAGGCTATAAAATCACGCGGCACGACCCGCTCCACAGAATTATCATTGGCAGGGTCTACCACTGGATTGTGAAGCTGGCGTTCGGCCTGAAGCTGCGCGACGTGGACTGCGACTTCAGGCTGATGCGGCGCGCGATTTTCGACAAGATTGCGCTTAAGCACGACAGCGGGGTTATTTGCGCGGAGATGATGGTGAGAATTCAGCGGGCGGGGTTTCGGATAGTCGAGGTGCCCGTTCACCACTATCAGCGGGCGCACGGGAAATCGCAATTCTTCAACTTCCCGAGAATCGCGCGTGTTGCCGGGAATTTGACCGGCCTTTGGGTGGAGATGGTGCTGCTTGGGAGGGAAGGATGACGCGGGCGTGATCCCATTTGGCGAACTCAACAGCCAGTTCAAATCAATCGAGGCCGAGATACGCGCCGCGATCGACGACGTGCTGTCCGCCGGCCGGTTCATTTTCGGCAAACAGTGCGAGGCTTTCGAGTCTGAGTTCGCGGCGTATGTCGGCGCGCAGCACGTCGCGGGGGTGAATTCCGGCACCGACGCAATACATCTGGCGCTGCGCGCCGTGGGCGTGGGCCCGGGGGACGAGGTGATCACCGCCGCGAACACGTGCGTGCCCACGGTAGCCGGCATCTGTGCGTCGGGCGCGAGGCCGGTGCCGGCCGACATCGATCCCGCCACGTGTACGATCGATCCCGGCAAACTCGAGGCCGCTATCACGCCAAGAACGAAAGCCATCGTGCCGGTGCACCTGTACGGCCACCCGTGCAACATGCCGGAGATATGCGCCGTGGCCGCGGCGCACCGCGTCGCCGTCGTCGAAGATTGCGCGCAGGCGCACGGCGCAGGCATTGTCGAGGGCGGCCGGTTGCGCAAATGCGGCACGTTCGGTGCGGCCTCTGCGTTCAGTTTCTACCCGAGCAAAAACCTGGGCGCGTACGGCGACGCGGGCGCGGTTGTCACGAACGATGGCGAAGTCGACGCGCGGGTGCGGATGCTGCGCAACTACGGCGAAGAGCGCCGGTATTATCACTCGAGCGAGGGTTTCAACAGCCGTCTGGACGAGTTGCAGGCGGCGATCTTGCGCGTGAAGCTGCGCCACCTCGAGGAGTGGAACGAAGCGCGCAGGGAACGCGCCGGCCTGTACGCGGAGCGGCTCAAGCGCCTGCCGATCCGGCTTCCGTTCGAGGCGGACTGGGCGCGGCACATTTACCACCTTTACGTGATCCGGTCGCGGCGTCGGGACGCGCTCCAGGCCCATCTCGATGCGCGCGGCATCGGCACGCTGCTCCACTATCCCGTGCCCATTCATTTGCAGAAGGCCTACGCGCATTTGGGATATGCGCCCGGCGATTTTCCCGAGAGCGAGCGTGCGTGCAGCGAGGTGCTGTCGCTGCCGATGTACGCCGAGATGCCCGTCGAACATATTGAGGCGGTCGCGCGGGCGATAGGCGAGTTTCACGAGCCGGCGCCCGCGCGCCCGCGCACGACGTCATGAATGTCGAAGAATACGCCACCATGTTTTCCGTCGAGGACAACCACTGGTGGTATCACGGGCTGCGCGGGATGGTTCGGGAGGCGTGGCGGCGGCACGCCGGGGATTCCGCGCGCGTGCTCGATGCGGGTTGCGGCACCGGCGCGATCCTGGCTATGCTGCGCGCGCACGCGCGGGCACAGTCGGCACGGCCGGTCGGCGTCGATCTCATGCCCGAGGCGATACGGTTCTGCAGAATACGGCAACAGAACGTGACGGCCGCGGCGTCCGTGGTTGCGCTGCCGTTCGCGGACGGCGCGTTCGACGCGGCGGTTTCGCTCGACGTGCTCTGCCACCGGTCGATACGGGATAAGCGCGCGCCGCTCCTTGAACTCGCGCGCGTACTCCGCCCCGGCGGCGTCCTGATCCTCAACCTGCCCGCATACCAGTGGCTGTACTCCTCGCACGACGTCGCCGTCCACACCAATACGCGATTCACGAAAGGGCAAGCTACGGGCCTGCTGCGGGAGTGCAGGTTCAGCGTGATTGAAGCCACGTATTGGAACAGCCTGCTGTTTCCGCCGATCGTCCTGACGCGGCTGTGGCGAAAGGTTTTCCCTCCGAATGGGTCCGACCTCGCCTCGGGCGGCAAAGGCGTTTCCAATGCGGTATTCAAGGCGGTGCTTGGTATAGAGCGGGGCCTCTTACGGCTCGCGCCGATGCCGGTGGGCCTTTCATTGTTTATTGTTGCACGGAACGGAAAAGTGGACCCTGTGGACCAAGTGGACCAAGTGGACCAAGTGGACATGTAGTTGAAAGAAGCTGATTTTCTTGCGTGAGATGGACTTCCCGCGGCTCGAGCGGCTACACTTCTCTTAATGCCCCAACGCCAGACCAAGCCACTACGAATACCCAACACGGGCCCGCGCCGATTTGGCGTCGATGCCGCGGCGATGCTCATTTATCTCCTGATCGTTTACGCGTGGAGCCTCTCGTTATATCCGCTGGGGCGGGATTATGCCGCATTGGCCGACCCAACCTCGTTGCCGCCGATTGCCGGCAAACTTTTCGCATGGGAAATTCGGGCGTTTGGCGGCTCGCCGTATGGCTACCACGCAGTGAACCTGGTGTTGCTGTACGGGTGCATGATGGCGCTGTACCGGTTCGTCCGCCTCGCGATTCCCGGGCCGTTCTGGCTCGGGACGCTGGCCGCCGCGCTGTTCATGGCCAACCCGGTTCATTCCGAAGCGGTCTTAAATTTGTCCGGAGTGGGGGACCTAGTGCCGGCCTTCTTGGCATTGTTGGCCTTGGTGGCCTACGCCCAACATCGGGCCGGACCGCGGGGCTGGACGGGTGTGCTCGCGCTGGCCGCGTTTGCGCTGGCTGTGTTGCCATACCGGCAAAACGTGATGCTCATAATTGTTCCGGCCCTGTACGTGTGGCTGAAATCGCGCGAGCCGCA
>JAPLKX010000066.1 GCA_026387845.1 Candidatus Hydrogenedentota bacterium
TGTTCACACCAAGACCCCGGGATGGCGGAATGGCCTGCCTTTACAAGCCCAATCAAGAACTCGCTTCGAGGTGAAAGAGCCTTACGTGCGGATTCTGGGTCTGCTCCCGTTCTGGTCATACCGCGCCTTGAAAGAGTACAATAGCTCTAAGTCCCTGCTTTTTCCCCGGGGACTTGTTAGGAGATACCATGAGCACGCAGTACGAACAGACGGTCCCGATTCGGGAAGATGAAATCAGCCAGATTCTGGCGGCGGCGCCGGTGCGTGATGCGGTGCGTGTGCGCGAGGTGCTGGCCAAAGCCCGAAAGCTCAAAGGCCTTGATATGCTCGACGTGGCCGCCCTGATGCCCGTGAGCGACCCCGAACTGCTGGCCGAACTATTCATAACCGCCCGCGAGGTCAAAGAGCAGATCTATGGCAGGCGGCTGGTCCTGTTTGCGCCCCTTTACATCTCGAACCTGTGTTCGAACGAATGCTTGTATTGCGCTTTCCGGGCGCGCAACAGTGAGTTGAAACGCAGGGCGCTGACGCAGGAAGAGATCGCGCGCGAAATCAAGTCTCTCATCGAGCAGGGCCACAAACGCGTCTTGCTGGTGTCCGGCGAATCTTATCCGCAAGAAGGATTTGGGTACATCCTGCGGTCGGTCGATACCATCTATGCGACACGCAGCGGCAACGGCGAAGTCAGGCGCGTCAACGTCAACATCGCCCCGCTCACCCTGGATGAGTTCCGCGAACTGAAACAGGCCAAGATCGGCACATACCAACTCTTCCAGGAAACGTACCACCACGAAACCTACTCCCGCGTCCACCTTGGCGGCAAGAAACGCGATTACAACTGGCGCATCACCGCCATGGACCGGGCCATGGAAGCCGGCATCGACGACGTCGGGATCGGGGTGTTGTTCGGCCTGTGTGATTACCGATTCGAGATCCTCGCCCTCATGCAGCACATCCAGCATCTCGAAAGGAAGTTCGGCGTCGGCCCCCACACCATCAGCGTGCCCCGCCTCGAACCCGCGTCCGGCTCCGATATCGCCAGCCAGCCGCCCGCCGCCGTCAGCGACCTCGATTTCAGGAAGATCGTCGCCATCCTGCGCCTCGCCGTGCCGTACACCGGCATCATCATGTCCACGCGCGAGGGGCCCACGCTGCGCAGGGAAACATTCGCGCTGGGCGTCTCGCAGATCAGCGCCGGAAGCCGCACCAATCCCGGCGGATATTGTGAAGACGAGGACTTTGAGGCCAGCCAGTTCAGCCTCGGCGACCACAGAATGCTCGACGAGGTCATTCGCGACGTCGCCTCGCTCGGCTATATTCCCAGTTTCTGCACCGCCTGCTACAGGCTCGGACGGACCGGCGCCGATTTCATGGACCTCGCCAAACCCGGCGAAATCAAGAGCCACTGCGACCCCAACGCACTCTCCACGTTCCAGGAGTACCTCATCGACTACGCCTCCGCAGAGACCCGCCAGGTTGGCGAGAAGCTCATCAGCCTGTCCCTGGACCGGATGAATCCCAAGGACCGGGCCCGGTCGGAAGGGATGCTGGCCAAGGTGCGGGAAGGGAAACGCGACGTGTTTTGTTAGCCGGAACGACTAACCAGGAAGGAGGCTGACTTGAACAACCACATCATTTTCGGCGTCCATATCACGGATCGGTTTAAGCACGTGCCCGAAGCCCAGAGTCTGTTCACGGAATACGGCTGCAACATCAAAATGCGCCTCGGCTTGCACGAGGTCGAAAACAAGTGCAGCCCCAATGGCCTGATTCTGCTGGAGATGTACGGCGACGAGGCGCGATGTCTCGAGCTCGCCGAAAAACTCGCCGCGCTCGAAGGGCTCGAAGTCCAGAAAATGGTGTTCACCCACGACTGACCCGGTGTTCTTATGGTCGGATCCGTCCGATCCGTCTGATCCGTCCGATCTCAATGCAGAGGCGTTTTGATGGCTGGCGAGCAGTTCCGAATCGAGCACGATTTGCTCGGGAACCTCGAGGTTCCCGAAGGGGCGTTGTACGGTGTGCACACGGTTCGGGCGCTCGGGAATTTCTTCCTGGCGGGGCGGCCCGTGCACCGCGAACTCGTCCGTGCGTACGGCGCCGTCAAGATGGCCTGTGCCGTGACCAACCACGCCCTCGGCGTTTGGGCCGGCGACGAGGACAAAGCCGCCGCCATCATGCAGGCCTGCCAGGAGGTTTCCGACGGCGCCTTCGACGACCAAGTCGTCGTAGACGCGTTGCAGGGGGGCGCTGGCACCAGCACCAACATGAACGTCAACGAAGTCATCGCGAACCGGGCGCTGGTGCTGCTCGCACAACCGCTCGGCAGTTACGACAGGGTATCGGCCCTCGACGACGTCAACCGCCACCAGTCCACCAACGACACCTATCCCACGGCGTTGAAACTCGCCGCGATCCGCTTGCTGCGTGTTCTCGAGCAGGAAGTCGTGGCGCTGCAGGAGGCGTTTCAGGCCAAGGAAAAAGAGTTTGCGGGCGTCGTGAAAGTGGGGAGGACCGAACTGCAGGACGCCGTCCTCACTACGCTGGGCAGGGAGATGGGCGCCTACGCCGAGGCGTTCAACCGCGACCGGTGGCGCATCTACAAATGCGAGGAACGCCTGCGCGTGGTCAACCTCGGCGGGACGGCCATCGGCACCGGCATCGCCGCGCCCCGCGAATACATTTTCCGCGTCGTCGACAAGCTGCGCGACCTAACCGGCATCGGGTTCGCCAGAGCCGAGAACCTCATCGACGCCACGCAAAACGCCGACGTGTTTGTCGAGGTCTCGGGCATTTTGAAAGCATGCGCAGCCACGTTGCTGAAAGTCTGTACGGACCTGCGCCTGATGTCGTCGGGCCCGGAAGCCGGGTTGGGCGAAATCCGGCTGCCCGAATGCCAGGCCGGGTCATCGATCATGCCCGGGAAGGTCAATCCCGTCATTCCGGAAGCCGCCAGCCAGTGCGCCATCATGGTGATGGGCTACGACTCCGTGATCGGGTGGGCATGCGCGTCCGGCAACCTCGAGTTGAACCCATTTCTGCCGCTCGTGGCCGAGTGCCTGCTCGGTTCAATCGACCTGCTGACCCGGGCCTGCCACATGCTGCGCGCCAAATGCGTCGAGGGCATCGAGGCCAACGTCGAGCGGTGCCGCGCGCACGTCGAGGCGTCAACGGCACTCGCGACGGCGCTGGTCTGCCCGCTCGGATATGAGAAAGCCTGCGAAATCGCCGAACGCGCACGCCGGAATTCCAAAACCATCCGCGAGATCGTCCTTTCAGAGGGCCTGTTAACCCCGGCCGAGTTCGACGAACTCATGACGCCCGAAGCCGTCTGCCGCCTCGGCCGCCCAAATAATGGATGAATTCAGAAGTCAGGAGTCAGAAGTCAGAAGCACTCGACATTCTGAATTCTGACTCCTGACTCCTGAATTCTGTCCGTACGCGCTACAATATCTGGAGGAAAAGGAAGTACGTTCATGGCGATGCAACCCGCGCCAAAAAGTTTCCGGCTGCACATCGGCATTTTCGGCCGGCGCAACGTCGGGAAATCGAGCCTGCTGAACGCAATTACGCGCCAGCAGGTCTCGATCGTGTCCGACCAGGCTGGCACCACCACCGATCCCGTCGAAAAACCCATGGAACTCCTCCCGCTGGGGCCGGTCCTGTTCATCGATACGGCCGGCATCGACGACGCGGGCGCGCTCGGCGATCTCCGCGTGCAACGGACCCGACAGGTCTTCGAGAGAACCGACCTCGGCGTGCTCGTGGCCGAGTCCGGCCAGTGGGGCGATTTCGAGGAGATGATTCTCGCCGAACTTTCCGAGCGTGAGACGCCCGCCGTGGTCGTGTTCAACAAATCCGATCTCGCCGAACCGCCCGCGGCCGTCACGGCGCGGCTCGCCGGCCTCAAAACGCCCTGGGTCAAAACCGCTGCACTGACCGGCGCCGGCATCCTGGATTTTCGCCAGGCCCTGCTCGACACGGCCCCCGAAGGGTTCGTGAACAACCCGGCGCTGCTGGGCGACCTCGTCGGGCCCGGCGAGATGGCCGTGCTGGTCGTGCCTATCGACAAGGAAGCGCCCAAAGGCCGGCTCATCATGCCGCAGGTCCAATCGATCCGTGACCTGCTGGATTCCGACGCGTACTGCGCCGTCGTCAAGGAGCGCGAGTTGCGCGCCTGCCTCGAAAACCTCAAGCGGCCGCCTAAACTGGTCGTCACCGACAGCCAGGCGTTTCTCAAAGTGGCGGCCGACACGCCCCGCGACATACCTATGACGAGTTTCAGCATCCTGTTCTCGCGGTTCCGCGGCGACCTCCCCGCACAGGTCGAAGGCACGCTCGCCATCGAACGCCTGAAGGCCGGCGACCGGATCCTCGTCGCCGAGCATTGCAGCCACCACCCAATCGGCGAAGATATCGGCCGGGTAAAACTCCCGCGCTGGCTCACGCAATACGTCGGCGGCCGGCTCGAATTCGACCACGTCCAGGGGCACGATTTCCCCGGGGATCTGTCGCCGTACAAACTTGTGATCCATTGCGGGGCCTGCACGGCCAACCGGCGCGCCATGCTCTCGAGGATCATGCGGTGCAGGCAGGCGGGAGTCCCCATCACCAACTACGGGCTCGCCATCGCGTACAGCCTCGGCATTTTAGAACGCGCGCTCGAACCGTTTCCCGCCGCGCTCGATATCTACCGCAAAAGCCGGGAGG
This sequence comes from Candidatus Hydrogenedentota bacterium, assembly GCA_026387845.1. Taxonomy (GTDB): domain Bacteria; phylum Hydrogenedentota; class Hydrogenedentia; order Hydrogenedentales; family SLHB01; genus JAPLKX01. Next base: position 4,711 of record JAPLKX010000066.1, read on the forward strand.
CGCCCTGTGATTGACGTGCGGGACAGGGCGGACATCCTGCGGTGGTTGCGCGAAAAAGACAGCGCCCGGCTCCAAAAATTGTGGGCCGCCGCCGATCAAGTGCGCCGTGAAAACGTGGGAGATGAAGTCCACCTCCGCGGCCTGATCGAAATCAGCAACTACTGCTGCCGCCAGTGCGGCTACTGCGGGATCCGCGCCGGCAACCACGGCCTCGAACGGTACAGAATGACGGCCGGCGAGATTCTCCAGTGCGCCCGCCAGGCTGTCAGGTACAAGTATGGTACTGTAGTCATGCAGGCAGGTGAGGATTACGGAATCGAAACCGAATGGCTGGCCGGGATCGTCCGTCAAATCAAGCGCGAAACACCGCTCGCCGTGACGCTCAGCCTCGGCGAACGACCCGACAAGGATCTCGAAACCTGGAAACAGGCCGGGGCGGACCGGTACCTGCTCCGATTCGAAACCTCCGACCAGGAACTTTACGAACTGATCCATCCGAAATTCGCCGGCGGGTTCAAAAACCGGCTGGCCGTGCTCGACGTGTTGCGCAACCTGGGCTACGAAGTGGGCAGCGGCGTCATGGTGGGGATACCCGGCCAGACCTACGACACGCTCGCCGGAGATATCGAAACATTCAGGGCGCTCGACCTCGACATGATCGGCGTCGGGCCGTACATCTCGCATCCGGCGACGCCGCTCGGCTCCGGCGAGTGGACAAGGCGCGTGCCGCCCGCCGGCCAGGTGCAGAACACTGAATTAATGACCTACAAAACTGTGGCCCTGGCGCGGCTTGTATGCCCGCAGGCCAACATACCCAGCACCACCGCGCTCGCCACGATCAACAAGGCCAACGGCAGGGAACTCGGTTTGGCGCGCGGAGCTAACGTCGTCATGCCCAATCTCACCCCCGTCAAGTACCGCGCCCTCTACGAAATCTATCCCGCCAAAGCCTGCATCGACGAAACTTCCGGCCAGTGCAGGACCTGTCTCTACGCACGCATCCAATCGCTCGGCCGCACCGTCGGAAAAGGGCAGGGGGGCAGAAGGCGCTGACACTCGACGCCCCACGCCGGAAAAAAACACGGGAGGCAGAAACCGTCCGTAAAGACAGTCCTACCCCCCTTTGTTTTCTTCAGTTCAGCGTCCCCGGCTTAGAATATGCCGAAGATCCAACTGAACAACATAACTACCAGATTTACCGGGAGCAATACCAGAGACAGCAACCATTCGAGAATCATCAGTTTTCTCCTTTAATTTTCGCTTTCGGATACGGCCCGGGGATGCAGGCGCGTCATCCTTCCCATCCACCCGTCTTGGAAATCCAGTCCCCCAAGACCTTTACTTGTTGGCTAGTTTAACCGATTTGTCCCCGCCAGTCAAAAGGATTCTTACGTCTAATTCTTATGTGTGTCGGCAACGCCCGCGCGCGGAATAACAGCCGCTTGCCCAGGCTTTTCTAATCAAGGACGTGGAGAACCGTTATGCCCGGGGATAGCCAGAGCCAGTCCGAAGATAATGGCCGCCAGGGAATGACCGACCGGTACCAGGGACGCCATGGCGGGGTGGAATACGAAGAGGAAGAGATAGATGACACCACCCCAACCTGTGTGTGCCCCAAATGCGGGTATAAAGGCCCTTCCGATGAGGACACGCCCTGTTCCCAACAATCCTGTCCCAAATGCGGTTCCGCCATGAACGAACTCGCCGCCGAAACCTGATAACTTCAGCCAACATAAGCGAAAAAAGAAAGCGAAAAGCGGGGACTGACTACGCCTCCAACAGTTTGGAGGCGCCGCTTCCGGCAGTTTGGAGGCCCGTTTTACCCTGATGCAAACAGCGTAGGTCCGAATTCCGATTCGGACTGGACAACCCACCGGGCCGGTCCTATTCGGAGATAGGACCTACGTTTTGGGCGGTTTTGTTTTCATCGTTTACGGGAGACGTAAAGCCTCATGACCAACTGTCCCCGCCGTTCGCGCCCCTAGCTGGAAAGCCTCCGCCAAGCCGGGGTAGACTGTCTCCCGAGGAGGAACCCGGCATGGGAACCAGTCGAAAAGAACAACTCAAAGCGCTCCAGGGGAACCTCAAGGCTGTCACATCTTTCGGCGGGCGGGGGAGAGCCAAAATCGGCCAGGAAGAGTTCATGGCCGTCGCGGGACGGTTCGGCTTGAGCCGGAAAACGCTCGAAAAAATTCGCCAGGCCGTCGCTGAAGAAGACTGGGGCGAAGGGCCGTTCCTCGGCAATTATTACTCCGGCCTGAAAGAAACGAGGGTCGAAGCGTACGAACGCACCGCCCGCAGAATTTTCGGCGTCAACTACGCGCTCGGCGTAAGTTCCGGCACGGGCGCGTTGCACTGCGCGTGCGTCGCGGCCGGCGTGGGGCCGGGCTGCGAAGTCATATGCCCCGCGATAGGTTTCGTGGCGACGCCCGCGTCCGTCGTGCTGGCAAAAGGCGTGCCCGTGTTCTGCGACGTCGACGAGTCGCTCTGCATAGATCCCGCCAAACTCGAGGCCCTGATCACCCCGCGCACAGTCGCCATCGCGCCCACCCACGTCATGGGCGGCGTGTGCGACATGCGGCCCATCATGAAAATCGCACGCAAACACAAGCTGATCGTGATCGAGGATGCCGCACAATCCTGCGGCGCAACCTACCGCGGCAAACGCGCCGGCGCGATCGGCGACATCGGCTGTTTCAGCATCGCCGCATACAAAATCGTCGGCGCCGGCGAAGGCGGCCTGCTCCTGACCAACAACAAGCGCATGTGGGAACGCGCAAACCAGCTCGCCTAAGGCGGCGGCCTCTGGCGGCCCGAACGGTTCGCCCCGCCACGATACGACGGCGAGCTGTTCTGTGGTACCAACTACCGAATGACCGAACTCGAGGCCGCCATGGACAACGTCCAATTGCGCCGAATGCCCGCCACTGTCAGGCGGTTCAACAGGGCCAAACTGGCCATCTTGAAACGCCTCAAAACATTCCGCGAAATCACCCCTCAAAAATTAAACGACCCCGAAGGCGACGCCGGTTACGCTATCCGCTTTTTCCCCGAAACCATCGAACTGTCCGAGAAGATCACGGCGGCACTCAAAGACCTTGGAGTCAACTGCAACACCCGAGGCAAACACGCTGGCCCTGATTGGCATTTGTACTCACACATGTACCCCGTTACCCTACAACGAAGCCCCACAGGTAAAGAATGTGTGTACGAATGTCCGCATTACACCAGCCGCGGCACCCATGCCTCCTATTCCAACTCGTGCCCCATAGCCGACGACCTATTCAACCGAGTCGTCAACATCAACCTAAACCAGTGGTTCTCTCCACAGGACTGCCGCCACTTGGCCGATGCCATAGACACAGTCTTAGGGAAGCTGTGCATGCGCGACCACAACGCCCGGGGGTGGTTGTAGGCGCTGGCTTCTCAGCCCCATTCTTCACTATGATACTCTTATTGATGATCAAAGGCTGTTACATCTTCTCTGTAGCACCAGCCGCTTCACTGGCTTCACAAGGATGCGTTTGTAAATGGATTGTCGAATATCGCCGCGTAGACGTAGCACAGGATAGGTTGCATGATGCCTTCCGATGAACTTGCGCCTCTGGCTACTCTCATTGAAAACGAGCCCCACAGGGTGCTTGTTGTCGTTGGGACGGGCGTTACGCGTGGAGCTACGTCTGTCCCACAAGCATCATCATGGCAGGAATTGCTCCTGCATGGCGTTCGTCACCTGGTTAACACGAAAATCTTCACTTCGGTGCATGGCGACAAAGTTATCTCGGATTTGAAGAAGTCTTTTTCGCCTTTTGACCTTGATGGCGCCTTAAAGCATGCCGAGAATATTGAACAGAATCTCAGGATGCTTAAAGCAGAAGACTTCGCGGAATGGTTGCGTACTGCGTTCCAAAACCTCAATGCTGAGCCGGACAAAGACCACACTTTAATGGCACTTCGGGACCTGCGGGAGGCGGGTTTGCTGTTGCTGACGACGAATTACGACAGCCTGCTTTCCGAGGTAACCGGCTTACCTCCGGTCACCTGGGATAACCAGAATGAATTCGTAGAGGTTGTCACAGGACGGCGCGCGGGCATTCTCCACATCCACGGGCATTGGCAACGTCCTGACTCGGTCGTATTCGGCAGGCGGGGGTATCGAAGTATTGCGGCTAACGAACCTGTCCAGACAGCGCTGAAGAGTCTATGGCTTGACAGGTCATGGCTGTACGTAGGTTGTGGCGACGGCCTCGAAGATCCGAATCTGGGCAGGCTGCTGGAATGGGGCAAGGGCTTAGGTCCAGGCACGTGGCCAGACTACTACTTGGCAAAAAACGCAGAGGCTCATGGGCTGAGTTCTAATCCGCGCAAGCCGCCGAACCTAGTCTGTGTAGGATACCGTGATCATTCGGACCTGCCGGCAATCTTGCGGTCCCTGACGCCCGCGGCCCGCACGTGGCCGTTTGTGCGGCTTGATGAAAGCTCCGGGCTCTTTCGCATTCCTGGCTCCGACATTCCATTTCCATCGCTGGAGGAATACCTTCGCAGTGAAGTGCCTTCGCTTGCGGCGGACAGCGAGGTGCTCCAACGCCTCGATCGCCATCGGTGGGCATTCATCTCCGGCACGGCATCGGTTGGCAAGACTACATTGGCGCTCCGCATCGCCACCGCACCCCAGTATCGCGATCATCCTTCATTCTATGTCGACCTCGGTAAGTTGCTCACGGTCGATGACGATGGAAAGCTGGTGGAAGCCCTGCGGCGGGTGGCTCGTTCAGGTGCCTTGTTCATCGTCGACAATGCACACCGCCGCCCCGAACTCGCCCGGGACCTGTGGGAACGATGGTCTTCCCTTCCGCGCCAGTCCAAGCTGCTCCTGATTGCAACAGAGGCCGCGGGAGGCGCAATGCGGGATCCCAGGGAGGACCTGCAGTTCTTCTTGGGCAATGCGGCCAATCCCGGAATAAAAGTCACCACAGCACCTGAAGATCTGGCTCGTATTGTTGAACATGTCTTCCGCCGTGCCGCGAACGGCAGCAACCGGAAACCTCCCGTTCCTCCCGCTGGAGCCGTAAAACAGTGGCAACGCACTTATGGCAGCGCGCTTCATGCGTTCTACATCGCCGTGCTTGGCAATTTGTCGGAATTCCAGCGCGGCAACTGGAAGTTGCCGTATTCATCCGCCTCAGATTGGGTGCGCAAAAAGTGGCTCAAGGGGCTTGAACGGGATAGTTTGGAGAACCTTCTATGCCTTGCCGTTTTCGGCGCGCAGGAATTTGAAATAGACGTGCTGGATCAGGCCTTGCCACATCCTGGAAGAGTCCGGCAGTTGCTGGAAAGGTGCCTGCTTGTGAGGACTAAGCGGGGCCAGTTCGGACAGTATCATTCCTACAGCCTTTGTGAACCTGGATGGGGGCAACTTATCCTGGCCGCGCAGGATCAGCCGATCAATCAAGAGCAGATTCTATTTGATGCCGCCGTCCGCTCCGTAATTGTGGCTATGTACTTGGATGCACGCCTCAGTACTCAGGAACTAAATGAAAGGCGCGCAAGTCTTTGGATGTACCTTGCGACCCAACCAGATGAGGTATTGGCTCGGCTTCTCGAAGCGCCGCTAAGTTACATTGCCCGATTTGCCGTCGCAGCATCCTGTTGCCCTGGATTCGCAGGGCGTATCTGGGATCTTCTCTATCGGGAACAGGACACTGTCGTTGCACGTGTGTGGGAAACGCCGCTTCACTTTGTCGCCTCCTTCCTTGACACCGCTAAACGGCGCGGGCGCGATGTGAATTCCCTATGGGATGCAATCGAGAAAGACAAGGAGAAAATTGCCGTCCGTGCGTGGGAGACGCCGCTGGGCGATGTCGCATCATTTCTCAACACGGCCAAGCGGCATGGGCGCGATGTGAATCCCCTATGGACAGCCATGGAAAAAGACAAGGAGAAGCTGGTCGAGCGTGCGTGGGAGACACCGCTTCACTTTGTCGCGACCTTCCTCGATACGGCCAAGCGGCATGGGCGCGATGTGAATCCCCTATGGACAGCCATGGAAAAAGACAA
>JAPLKX010000408.1 GCA_026387845.1 Candidatus Hydrogenedentota bacterium
GAACCGTCCACCGCAAGGGCATAGACATAGCCGTCCATGCCGGTCCCGAGGGCCGACCACATCGCCGTGGTCGCGTTCCACTTCGCGATACCGTTGGCTACAACGTCGCCGGCAACATCGAACCAGCCGCCAATATAGATGTTTCCCCAAGCGTCCTTAACAGAGGCATGAACTTCGCCATCCGTGCCCGGAACGCCGAACTGGTCGGACCAGTAGACGTCGTCGGGGACGCTCTTTGGTTCCACGCCCGCCCCTGCGCCGCCTGCCGCGGCCATCAAAACCAGCCAAACCCCCACCACTGCAATACGCGCCGGCTTATTCATGAATACAACCTCCCATTGTTGTACTACTATCTGGCACCTGTGCAGCCGTTTTATCATTCATCAACCATCATTCATTCCCGATACTATTTCACATCCGCTACAAGAAGCAACTGACAGCGGAGGTTTTTTAACGCAAGAGGCGCTGAGCGACGCTATCGCTGCCACCCTTTCGAAAAAATAACTGCGGAAGATGGGCTAGAGATGAAGGATGAATCGCAGATTGACGATCGACACGGGTGAAAAGAGGGACACCCCACAACAACGGCGCGCTAAGAAGCGCGGCGCTAAGAAGCGCGGCCGGGGGGCGTCCCGACGGCACCGACTTTTCAAACGTTCCAATGGTCTCAATTGACCCAATTGTCCCACTCTTGTTTCTCTACGCCTTTACCTACTTCTCGGCCGTCTGTTCTTTTGGCGGTTGCGCGGGCAGGAAGGGTGCGGGGTTGGTGGGGGCACCGTAGATACGGACTTCGTAGTGGAGGTGGTAGCCGTTGGCTTTGCCGCTGCGCCCGACCTTGCCGATCTGGTCGCCCTGCATGACGGTCCGGCCCTTTTTGGCGATGCACTTTCTCAGGTGGGCGTAGCAGGTTTCGATCCCGTTGCCGTGGGAGACCTTGATGGCCCTTCCATACGAGCCGGCTCTGCCGCTGAACAACACCACGCCGTCGGCGGTGGCCACGACGGGCGCGCCCTTTCTTGCGTTGATGTCGACGCCGTTGTGGTGTCTGGTAGCCGGGCCTTGGCCTCTGAGGCCGAACTTCGAGGAGATGCTGCTGTTCTCGTCCTGCACGGGCCACAGTGACGGGGTCGGCGTCGGGCGGAACGAACCTTTCCGGCCGGTGGCGCAGCCCGAGCAAACGAGAAGCGCTGTTATTATCAGGAGCGCGGGCAACTTGGTTTTCATGACGTACCCCCAACTTTAATAAGACGGATCGGACGGATCAGTCTTACACTGCGCCCCATTGGCGCAGGATTTCGTATTGGACGATCCCGTAGGCGGTTGCTACGTTGATGCTGTTCTTGAACCCGCACATGCGAATGCAAACGGTAGCGTCACATTTGGCGAGAGTTTTCTCGTTGATGCCCGTCACTTCGTTCCCAAATACGACTGCAACCGGTTTGGGCCAGGCGAACTGCGTGTGGCCAATTGCGCCGTCCACAACTTCAATGGCGACGATGGGCACATTTTGCGCCCGCAGCCAGTCCAGCGCGTCAGACGTCCTCTCATAGTAAGTCCACGGCACATACTCGAACGCGCCAAGCGAGGTCTTTTCGATTTTCCTGTGGGGCTGGTGTGCCGACATCCCGCACAGGTGGATGTGCTGGATTGCGCCGGCATCGGCTGTGCGGAACACCGAGCCAACGTTGTAGGCGCTGCGGAAATTGTCAATGACGGCGTGCAACGGGTTGCGCGTGATCTGGGGCAGGTCTTGCCTCGGGACTTGGGCGTAGTGCGGCTCGAGGTCGGCCATGGCGGGCTTATTTGGCCTCCGCGGGCTTTTCCGGCGCGCCCGAAGGCTCCACGTCAGGCGCAGGCGCCGGTTCTGGCGGAGCGACCTCCGCGACCCGCTGCGGCTCCCGCGGCCGGACTTCTTTGTCGGAGATGTCGTAGAGGCGCATGAACCCGTCGACGGTCGCGGGCGTCATCGTCATGGGAGTGGTTTTCCACGGGACCAGTTTTGGGTCGTTTTCGCGGGCGCGGTGCTGGTGGCCGAACATGAGGTGGTCGAGCGGATTGTCGACAAACAGGATCAACTGCGAGCGGAGGCTCTGCGCGGGCTCGTACCGGTGGGTGACCCCGATGGACCACCGGCATGGTTTGATTTGTTGGCGGAGGATTTCGAGGTTGGCGTTTTGCGCATCGAGGTCGTCGGCCGTGACGTAATCCTTGGTGTCGAACACCAGGTATCCGTCCTTGCCGAACAGGAAGCCATACGTTAAGGGCCCGAAAACCTGCTCGTAAAGCAAACCGTCGCGGTCGTGGTTGCCGGGGCAGACGAATGTGGGCAATTTGGATTCATCCATGATGGCCATGAATTCGCGGAACTGTTCAAATTGGCCGTTGTCGGTCAGGTCGCCCGAGATCACCACGAACGCCGCCTCGGTTTCGTTCACGGCCTTAATCGCATCCCGAAAAATGTCTGCGGCGGGCCGGGTGTGGCGGTCCGAGCCCACGTGCGTATCGGTCAAGTGGGCCACGACGTAGTAATCGGGGAACCCGTCGCGGACATACACCGCGCGGTCGTTGCGATCCGTCAGCTCACCCGCGGCCGCTACAACCGAGTAGGTTCCGGGCGCAGCGTCGGCAGAGACAGTGCACCGGGCCCGTGCCAACCCGCCCGGCAGGCCGGCCCACTGGATCTCGAGCGGCGGCCCGTCCTGCCCGGCAACAAGCCGCAGTTCCGCGCGTTGTTTGACGACCACGTCAAATTGGCCGCCCGGCGCGACGATGGCGGGAACCCCGCTGTTGGGGGTGCGGATGAGGCCGAGGGTCCCATCGGGCTGGCGCGCGGCGGCCGTAATGCAGATGAGACTCGCGGCGGCGATGAACAAAACGCTTCTGCGGCTCATTTTTCTGCTCCGGCGGGCCGCCATGCGGGGGCGAAGTTGCGGAGTCCGTCGTTGGTGATTTGGCGGACATTTTCGCCGTTGGATCCGCTCACGAACAATTCAGGATTCCCCGTTCTGTCGGAGACAAAAGCCAATTGATGGCCATCGGGCGCCCACGTTGGCGACCAGTTGTCGGCGCCGGGCGTGACGGCAACCGGCGATATCCTGGCCGTGCCGACGTACGCACGGTATACGCCCCGACGCCCGCTCCGGAACGATTCAAAAGCCAGCCATTCGCCGTCCGGCGACCAGACGGGGTTCCAATCGGAGGCGCGGTCGTTGGAAATGTCGAAGGCGCCTTTCTTGTTGAGGACAAAAATCTCTCTGTCGCCGCCGTCGGTGGATTCCCAGGCGATGCTCGACCCGTCGCAACTGGGTTCTGCCGCCCACTCGATATAGTTTCCCGGCGATGGAAGGACCCATTCGGGCAAGGGCGCGCAATTGTCGGAGGTGACGACGAACAGGTCCGTCACGGGTTTGCCGCCGGATTCACGGATGCCGATAGCCAATAGAACGCCGCCATTTTGCAGCCACGCAAGCCCCTGGGCGTTTCCGGCATCCCATTGAACGTCCTGGCCGGGGCGCAACGCGTACAGCAGCCGCATCCCCGGCATCCAGACCGGCCGCATCATAAGCGCCTGCGGGTCCTTGGGCCAGGTCTGCTCGGTTCCTGAGGCGAGGTCGTAGACCGTGATGCGGGTGTCGAAACCATTCTCGCCGTACGAGGTGTAAGCGAGCAGCTTGCCGTCCGGCGACCAGCGCGGGTCGCGGTTCCACCCGCTGGCGTGGGGGATGCGCCGCAGTTCGCCGCCGTCAGGCCGGACAATGCAGATGCCCATCCCCTGTTCGGCACGGGTGTCGAACGCCAGCCATTCGCCGTCCGGCGACCAGGTGGGGCGCCCGTCGCAAGAGCCGGGCCCGGCTTCGGTGACGGCGCCAGAATCAAGATCCACCACGCATACGCGCTGGTCTTGCTGCTCGACGCCGCGCACGAAAGCGATTTGGTCGGCTTTGCCGGAAAGGCCAATCAGCAGGATGAGGAAAGAAACTACGCAACGGTTCATGGCGAGATTATTGTGCATATTTGGGGCGCGCGCGACAAGTGGGTGCTGAGTCAGTGGCGTGCTTCGGTAAAGCTTGGGACGATTGGGACAATTGGGACGATTGGGACAAGGGCATCGATTCCAGAGCGTCGTCAATTAGGTGGCATCTGCGGTCCAGCGCAGTTCGCACTTCTCAGTTCGAACTCTAAAGTTCGAACCTCTTTTTGGTTGTGGCTAGCACTGCATGAAGGTGTCTTGGGGGTCGTATGCGGGGCTGGCGACGATGAGCGATTCGAGATCGCCTTCGGCATGATGCACCGCTCCCGGGTGGATCCACACGCAATCGCCGTCGCGCACCGGGACATCCTCCCCATCAATGACAAGCTTGCCGGTTCCGGAAATGACGTAATAGAACTCGTGGGTTTTTTCGTGCCAGTGCGCGGAAGCGTCGTGAATCTTCAGCCGGGTGATGCTCGATGGCGCCCCGTCGTCTTTTCGGATCAACCGCTGCCGAAATCCGCAGGTGCTCCGTTCGGTTTCAACGCTGCCGGCCGATTGCTTGAAGTACCTGGGCATGTGTGTCTCCCCTTAAATGGGCCGCGCCGGCGTTGGCCGGCGTGGCATCCCGCCGGAATGGCCGGCGAGCCTCTTCCCTGTCGCTGGTTACTTGACGTGAAGCGCCTCGTTGATTACGGCCTGAATGTCAACGGAATTGACTTTACCGTCGCGGTTGACGTCGGCGTCGATTTCGTTTTTGGTTGCCATCAGTACGGTGTTGATGACGAGCTGGACGTCCACGGCGTCAACCACGCCGTCCATGTTGACGTCGGCCTTGGAGATTTCCGCGCCGGACGCCACATAGACGACCGCGTTCGTCATGAAATTCGTGCCTGCCGTGGTGGTGACTACGATGGTCTCCGCGAGGGGCTGGCCTCCGACCACAGGGCTGGGCAGATGCGCCGGCGCAATGACATCGATCCGGTTGTCATTGATGCTCTCTACGGATGTGCACTGGATGCCGCCAATCTTTATGGAGGTCGCATGGCTGAGTTTCCGTCCCAGGATGGCTATTTCAGCGCCGCCGGAACTGAAGTCCCACGCCATGGCCACATTCGGGAACGGCAATTGTTCCGGGTAGATTTCTCCCGGCGGCAAGTCCAGCACCCGCACGACATCGAGGATCTTGGGCAGCGACAGGATCGTCACCACGGGCGAGGTGGCGAACATCCCCTGCTGGCCGGAGAGGGTAACCGGCAAGACTTTGAAGCACCATTGATCGTTTGGTTGTGTGTAAAAGGGTGGAACCACGGGAAGATTCGCCAACGCCGGAACACTTTGCTGATTCCTGAACCAGAGGATTTGCGTGTACCCTTCTTGGTAATACTCGGGCAAAATGTACTGCAGCGGATGGGTGTACGTGTACATGGCGATGAGTTCGGTTTCATCGCTCACCGTTTGGCTCCGGGTGGGGTCTTCGACGGCGTTGTTGGTGCGTATGCCGAGATCGACGGCCGCGGGCAGGGGTTTCCCGATGTTCACCCACACCCGGACATCCTGGTAAGCGGTTTGGTCCGCCAGGAAAGCTGACACGCGCACGATATGCTCGCCATCATCTTCGATGTTCGTCTCCCATCGAAAGTGGCCGGTGCCATTGCCTTCGTCGTAGAAGGAGGGGAAATCTTCGAGTGTCCATTGGGCCAACAGCGACGGATAGCCCAGTGAGATGGGCGCGGTCGCGTACGCGGTGAATTCGGCCACGTCCCCCGCCTCGACTTCCGGGGGCGTAATGGGATCGATGGAAAGTGCGGTGGGCGTGCTTAGGATGGTGCTGAAGTCGGTCATGGAGGAAACGGAGCGCAAGTTCTCGAACAGTAGGGCGGGATTGATTGGAACGCCGCGGCCGTCGGACAGGCCGACAATGGCGTAATAGGCATTGACGGCGCCGTAGGTGATGCGGACGTGGCCGCTGTAGAACAGCTCGACTTGGACGGAGTTGGGGCTGCTCGATGGGGGATAGATGTACGGGTCCCACTGCGGCATGTCTTCAAAGGTGACGACGAATCGGTCGTCAAGCGACTTAGCCCAAATCTCGCCGCCTATTTTTGGCGCCAGGTTGGCAAACAGGAATGAAATCCGCGGGATCGCGAAATGCGACGAATACAACGGGTAGTTTCTGTTGTCCGAATCGGAAACCTGTTCGAAAGCCAGGTAACCGTTGGCCCCAAGGTATACTTGTGAATACGTCTGCTGGAAGAAGGGGAACGGATGCTTCATGGCAATCCCTTCTACCGTGTTGCCGACCCAGAGGCCGCCGTCTTCTCTCAGATTGATCTCCCAGGAGCCATTGTCGGCATCTCCGCGCGGCACGGGAAACTCATAAACGCTTCTCCTGACCGTCACGGTGTAATTATCGTAATCGCCCAGCGGGCTGGTGACGCCCAGGGAGGTCGAGGGCGGGCCGGTGGGCGAGTAAAAGATCTGTGAGAAATTCAGGTCGAACGGGTTGAGCGTATAGCCGGGATACTCGAAGTTCAAAAACTCTTCGGTGAGAAAATCGGGGGGTTGGCCGCCGGCTGTTGCGCGCGCATACACGGCCGAGGGGAATCCTTCGGTGACGTCGGCAAATAGGGAGTCGTAGTAGGTGACGCCGGAGGTCGAGCTGATCGAGAACAGCGCCTGGCTGTTGCCGAACT
>JAPLKX010000436.1 GCA_026387845.1 Candidatus Hydrogenedentota bacterium
CCCCTTGCGGGGCTGAGGCGGGGGGGATGGTGCTACCAGGGGTTTGGTCGCGCTCGCACGGCTTTATTCGATTGGTAGCGTGAAATAGAAGGTTGCGCCTTGGCCGGGTGTGGATTCGGCCCAGATTTTTCCGCCGTGCCGTTCGATGACGCGTTTGCAGATGGGCAGGCCGATTCCGGTGCCGGGATAGTCTGTGTGGCTTTGGAGCCGCTGGAACAGGTTGAATATCCGCTCGGCGAATTGCTGTTTGAACCCGATGCCGTTGTCCCTGATGTAAAACTCCCAGACGTCCTCTTGTTTGTGCGCGCCGATATGGATTTCCGGCGGTTGGGGCCCGCGGAACTTCAACGCGTTGACAATAAGGTTCTGGAAGACCTGCGCCATTTGAGAAGCGTCGGCCTTGACCGTAGGCAAGGGTTCGTGGGTGATGACGGCGCCCGTCTCATCGATCCGGGCTTTCAAGTCCTTCAGCGTTTCTTCAAGCACGTTTTCCAGATTGGTGGGTTCGGGCGGTTTCTCGCTCCTGCCGGCTCGGGAGAACGTCAGCAGGTCCTGGATGAGCGCCTGCATCCTGTGGCCGCCTTCGACGATAAAGCCCATCAGTTCCTGGGCGGTCTCGTCGAGGTTTGGGCGGTACCGTTCATCGAGGAACTGGGTGAACGCGACGATCTGGCGCAACGGCTCCTGCAGGTCGTGAGACGCAATATACGCGAACTGTTCGAGATCCCGGTTGGACCGTTGGAGGTCTTGGGTGAGCACTCTGAGCTGGTTGTTGGCTCGCGTGAGTTCGCGGGTGCGCTGTTCGACGAGTTCCTCGAGGTGCTCGCGATACGTGGCCAGTTCCGCCTCGACCCGCTTTCGGTCCGTGATGTCGCGAACAATCGTAGAGATTCCGACGACGGCCCCGTGGGCGTCCCGGAAAGGTGAAAGCGTTACGGCCACGTTAATTTTTCTTCCGTCCTTGGTTAGCCGTACGGTTTCATAGCTTTCGACGCGCTCGCCTTTGCAGACTCTGTCGATAAACATATCCAGTTCGGCGTTACCGTCTTCAGGGACCAGGAGGCTTATGGGCTGCCCTACGGCTTCCTCGGCGCTGTACCCATAGATTCTTTCGGCCGCGGCGTTCCAGGTCCAGATGATGCCGTCGAGCGAGCGGCTGATAATGGCGTCATTGGACCCTTCGACGATCGACGCCAGCATGAACTTTGTTTGTGCCGCGGCGAACGTTTCCGTCAGATCTGTCACGACCGCGCATGAAGCCGCCACGCCGCCCACATTCAATGCTCCCAATGAGACATTTACCGGTGTTTGAGAGCAGTCAGCCGCTTCGAGGGCGATGGTCGTCGCGGCACCGATGCCGGCGGTCTGCTGCAGAAACTCCTCGAGCTTGTCATGGTCCCATTCTGCGGCAAACTCAACAAAGGGCCGCCCAATAATCTCTTCCGCCGGCCGTTTGACGAGATCCGAAAACCGGCTGTTGCAAGACAGGATGGACCCATCGGGCGACAGAGTAACCACCCCCTCGCTCATCACCTCGACCAGAACCCGGTAGGGATAATCCGCTCCCTCGAGCGTATAAACACGCTCACCTTCGGGGCCTGATACCACCAGCGCGTCTACCCCACCGCTGCGGATGGCCTCGAGAGTGGACTCAG
>JAPLKX010000781.1 GCA_026387845.1 Candidatus Hydrogenedentota bacterium
ATGGTTGAATTAAGACTGGCCGGATACGATACAGCCGTAGTGAGAGTGGGAACGCCGCTCTCTTGAAACAGGAGATGCCACGTACCATCAAACCCCCAGACGTTCAGGAAGTCGCCATTTAGTTGACTCGAGACCCAGGCATTGAATGTGAATTCCCCACCTTCCGCCCCGACCGTCACGGTCGGCGAACGCAGCGCGGTCCATTGATTGTTTCCGATGGTACCGGCCCTGAGTTGCCGTCCGCCGACAAAATCGGCGAAGTAAGCACGCGTGGCGTCCGTATTAATGGTCCAATCGGCGTTGCCGCCCGTCTGCCAACCCGTCAGATCGCTGGTTGGCAAGAAGGTTTGTCGGGTTCCATCCGGGAGGCTCACATTGGCCAGCCAGACAGAGTCGTCGCCCGCGGTTACAAAATCATTATTCTTGACATATTCCCATTGGAAGAACCAAGTGCCCGGAGCAATCTCAGGGTCAACGTATGCCTTGTACCCTGTCGCGCTGTTACCCGCCGCAACAAATACGGCGCAACCCAAGCCGTAGCGCCCGTTCTCGGCAACAAAGTCAAAGGCGTCGCTAAGCGTCGGGTCGGGCGTCCCTCCGCCCCAACTGCAATTGATGATGTCGGCTCCGTGCCACTGCTGAGGGCCGCTTCCATCCGGAAGGAAGCCGCCGGCATAATAAACAGCCTGGGCGAGGATTTCGCTGTCGACAAAGCCGCCGCTGCTGGCCGTTTGGGTTGCGATCTTGATCGGAAGTATTGTCGAGTGCTGCGATCCGACCGTTACACCAAGCTCGTTGCTGCCATGCGCGGCGGCAACCCCGGCTACCGCCGTCCCGTGATTGTCGAATGCCGTGGTGGGATTCGGATTGTTATCGCCCGTGCCCGTGAAGTCCCATCCGTTCACGTCGTCGATGAAGCCGTTTTGGTCGTCATCAATGCCGTTGCCAGCGATCTCTCCGGGGTTGATGTAGATGTTCAGGTCCGGATGGTTGGTCTGCACGCCGTTATCCAGGACGGCGATCACAATATCGTCGCTGCCCGTCGTTGTGGACCACGCCTCCGCCACGTCGGCGTCGGCACCGCTCAGTGCCCCGGTCTGACCCGTGTTGTTCAGGTGCCACTGGCTGCTGTAAAGCGTGTCGTCGGTCGAAGAACGAAAATCCTGGTAGAAGTTGGGCGAGGCCCACTCGACGTTGGGGTTATTGGCCAGGGTGTTGGCGGTTTGCAGGCTTCCCAGGCTGCCGCCTTGAACCGATATAACATACTGGCTCATGAAGAGTTGGCGGTAACTGCCGAACTCGGCAAAGAAGGCGGCCGGGTCGACGCCCGGGCGAATCTTGACGATGATCTCATTCGTCGCCCAGAGGCGCGAACCGGTCTCCTCATACATAAAAGCCGGGCCGGACCAGGCCACCTTGCCGCCGGCCGATACGGCCTCAAGGGCAGATGCGGCGTCCGGGCTGCTCGCCGAGCCTCCCAAGACAAACAGGTTGTCATTGAGAGGGGATCGAATTTCATATCCGGCAAGGGGGCCATCGGCCTGAGTCCATTGCTGGATAAGTTCCTCGCCATTTTCGCCGCTCGCGATACTGACGACGATTTCGCTGGTGGCGCGAAGCAGTGGGATTTGCTGCCCGTAGTACCAGTAATAGTCGCCAGCATCGGTAAACGCCTGGCTCGCTTCGCCGGGACCCTGGGCGAGAGCAACCGTTTCTCCCTCGGATAACTCCAGCGTGCCGGCGAATGTCGCCACCAGCGGCGTCAGGGCATCCGCTGACAGCATCAGCCTGGCTTCCAGCGGCTCCAACAAGGGAATCGACGGAAGGGCGTGGACTTTCATCGGTGTCTCCTTGCGGTTAGAATCTTGTCGCACTCAATTCAGTTTTAAATTTCGCTTTAGCCGCAGAGTACGGTTGCGACGTACGTTTGTCCAGTACAATGTGCCGAATTTCAACCTACTCATTTCAACTGCCGCACTTGACTTTTTAGAATTATGGTCTATAGTTACGCCTGAGAGGGAATTTGTTCGGCATACGGACTTTTTGCGTGGCTGATCTCCGGATACGGAGGCAGACCCCCTTTTTGATTGCACAAGTCCAGAGCAGCGGGAGTTAGGCATGAACCGCTTGACTTTTGGTCTGACAGCGGTCCTGGTTGCCCTTGCGGCCGGCGCATCGGCCCATGCTGCCATCACCGACGCCGTGATTTTCCCCTATACGCCCCCGCTTCAGCTGGGGGGCAACATACTGATCCGAGGTGCCGATTTCGTGACCCTCAACAAGGCGTTCAGTGATTCCATCGGAAACGCCGTGGACCTCTACGTAACCGTGGATGCCCCGGGCGACTACTGGATCGAAATGCAGCCGTACGTCGACCCGAACGGCGGCATCTCCAACTTCACCACGGGCGACTGGAACGGGTTCCGGTCGGACTTGTACCCGTTCTACGAACTGGACGAAACCCCGTGGGACAAATTCCATTTTGCGCCCGGGTCGGCCTCGTCAAGCGCCTTTCCGACGGTGGCACTGACGGACTCGCAC
>JAPLKX010000431.1 GCA_026387845.1 Candidatus Hydrogenedentota bacterium
TGGGCCCATACAGGTCGCCGGCGGTGTTTCCCCCGACGAAGACGTTGTGCGAGCCGTCGACGGCCACCGCCGTCGCCTCGTCACCACCGCCTGAGCCGAACTGCCGGCTCCACAGGATAGGAGGCGCGCCGGCTGCCAGCAACGGGGCCGCCAGGCCGGAGGACACCAGGCACAAGGCCAACAGGCCCATCGTAAAGCCGCGCGCGAGACTTCGCATGTCTTGCCTCCCTCCATTCATCAGGCCATGCCGGCGCACCAATGGAAACGAGAGCGGGAAGAAAACCCACTCGGCAGGTCTCCCCCTGTCTGCTGACGCCGCTGGTTTAGCGTTCTTGCCCTCACCCGGCACCCCGGCCGCGCAGGACAGAGCATTCAACAGTCGAGTATGAATCAGAATCACGGGAAGTCAAGGGAAAATCCGGTTGTCTCAGGACCACACGATTGCCTTTGTGCAACCTCTGGAGAGGTTTGAAGGGGATTGAGTCAGCCTCACTCCAGGGCTGAGAGGGGAGGTCGAAGGCAGATTCGTGCGACCGCGCGGCTTTCAGCGTTCTGCGCAGCGGCCCCCGGACGGCCCGAGCGAGTCACAGAACAGCGGTGTCGTGCCGGAAGCCTTGGCGTTCGGTGACCGCTCGGCGGAAACAGAGGGCACCTGCGCGATTCCCGAAGAGTGGTGGGCCCGCGGCGTCGCGGTCCAGCCTGCGCCTGTGCTCCGACGGGCCGGCGCACGGCACGGGGCGCCCGACCGACCTTACCCGGCTGCACGTGTCTCATAAGTCATTGCCAGTACTGACGTTACCTGCGTCTTGAGCCGCCAGGACGCGAAGCCTCTCAATTATCAAGAAACGTCCGGTTTTTCTCTTGACAGGGCGTTGACCCATTCACTAAATGTGTTGGCGCTGGGATGCGGAAAAGACTGCCCGGGTCCGGTGTTCCCCACCGGCCGGCGTCCTGGGCGTGTCTCTTCCCTCCACCGTAGTAAAGGGGGCCCGCCATGTCCGACTCGCTGCGTCACCGCTTCTCCTGTGTCATCTCGGGGTCTTTCTTCGCCCGCGGCATCGTGAGGGATCGTCCCGCGCGGCCGTCCTGGAACGGCCTGGAGTTGCTGGAGCCGCGCCTGCTGCTTTCGGCACTCTATTGGGACCCCGACGGCGACACTACGGATAACGACCCTGACAACGGAGCCCACCTGGGTGGGACCGGCAGTTGGACAACAGACTCGAACGCCAAAGTCTGGTACGACCCTGCGAGTCCCGACCAGGACATCGCCTGGCCCAGTTGTGGCGGCTACGAGGCCGTGTTCTGGGGGACGGGCACGGTAACGCTGTCCGTGAGCATCACAGCGCAGGGCGTGACGTTCAAGACCGATGGGTACACCATCCAAAGCAACACCCTTACCCTCTCCTGCGGGAACGTCGAGGTGACCAGCGCCAATACGATGGCCACAATCAGTTCCGTTATCGCGGGCAGTTGCGGACTCACGAAGAAGGGCTCCGGCGACCTGACTGTCTCGGGCGCCAACACATACACAGGCACCACCACGATAAAGAACGGCAAGCTGGTGCTTAGCTCATTTGACAACCGCCTGCCGACCGGCACCACGGTCACGCTCGGGGATTCCGGCGCCGGCACCACGGGCATCCTCAAACTGAACAACCACGATCAGGAGGTGGCGGGGCTGGCGACGAGCGGCTCCAGCGCCAACAACCAGATCATCAACGGGGGTCTGGACCAGCACACGCTGACTGTCAACACCAGTAGCGGCGACTCCAGCTTCTCCGGGGTCCTGGCCAATGGCTCGACCGGCAAGTTGAAACTCACCAAGAAGGGCTCCTACACGTTGACGCTCTCAGGCGCCAGCACCGACACGGGCGACACCAAGATTGAGGCCGGCACCCTCGCGCTGGGCGGAGACACCGGAGTCAGCAACCGCCTGCCGACCTGTACCACCGTGACGCTGGGGGATTCGGGCTCCAGCAGCACCGGCACCCTGAAACTGGGCGGTCACAATCAGGAGGTGGCGGGGTTGACGAGGGCCAACACCTACTCCGGCAATCAGGTCATCAACGGTAGTGCCACCCCGGCCACGCTGACGGTCAACACCGGCGCCGCCTGCGAGTTCGCCGGCGTCCTGGCCGATGGTTCGGGCAGTTCCAGTCTGAGCATAGTCAAGGCGGGCGCCGGCACACTGAGTCTCACCGGCAGCAACAGCCACACCGGCGCCACGACGATCTCCGGGGGCGTGCTGCGTGCGGGCCTGGGGAGCGGGTTGCCGAACGCCAGCAATCTTGTCTTCGGCGGCACGTGCGGTGGCGGCGTGTGGGAAGGCAGCGGCACGTTTTCCCGCAGCCTCGGAACGGGCGCCGGCCAGGTCCAGTGGACCGGCGACGGAGGCTTCAGCGCGTATGGCGGCGCGTTAACGGTCAACCTCGGCGGCTCTAGCAGCCAGGTGACTTGGGGAAGCGGCAACTTCGTGCCTGACGACCATGTGTTGATGTTTGACAGTGCGGCGTCGGACAACCAAGTGGTGTTCGCGAACCCGATCGACATGGGGACGTGCACCCGGACCGTCTCCGTGAAGGACAACAGCGGTTCCTCATCAGACTCGGCCAAACTCTCGGGCGACCTGGATTGGGGCTATGGGCTGGCGTTTACGAAGTCTGGCGACGGCAGACTCATCCTTTCAGGCACGATAAGCACATGTTCGTGTGGCTCCGGGTTCATGAAGTCTGGCGACGGCGGGGTTGCCCTTTCGGGCACGATGAGCATGGACTCGTACGGCTCGGACATCCTGACCGTCAGCGAAGGCATTCTGCAGTTCCAGGTGGCGTCCGCTAACCCCCTCCCCA
>JAPLKX010000647.1 GCA_026387845.1 Candidatus Hydrogenedentota bacterium
TATGGACATTGCAGCATGAAACTTCTTGTTGTTTTTTATAGATGTTCGGGACTAAGGGAATAAGGGACCTAAAGATTCTTGTTTTGCACAGTAATTGCGGCTGTGTGGAGTGCGTGCAGCTTGCTGCCGCTTTAGAAGCCAATGAGCTACAAAAAGCGCAAGCAAGCTTGCGCACTCCAAACCGACCCTTGCGCTCTTTGCGTTCTTTGTGGCTAAAAAGGATCGCGCTATACGCCGAGTTTTTTCAGGATGGGTTCGAGTTGGGCGAATTTTTCGGGCAGCATGGGGGTGAGCGGCATGCGGAGGATGTTTTCGATCAGGCCCATGTGGGCGAGGGCCGCTTTGACGGGCATGGGGTTGGTTTCGATGAACAGGCCCTTGAACAGCCCCAGCAGTTCGTAATGGAGTTTGCGCGCGCCGTCCACGTCGCCTTGCAGGAAACTCACGCACATCTTCGCCGTCTTCGCCGGCGCCACGTTGGCTGCGACGGAGATCACGCCTTTGGCCCCGACAGCCATCATGGGCAACGTCAGGCTGTCGTCGCCCGAAAGGACGGTGATATCGCACAGGCTGATGATCTGAGAGACCTGGTCGATGCTGCCCGCCGCTTCTTTGATGGCGACGATGTTGTCGATCTTCGCTAATTCGGCGACCGTCTGAGGCAGCATATTGGTGCCGGTCCGGCCGGGGACGTTATACAGGACGTTGGGGATGTCGGCGGCGTTGGCGACGGCGGAGAAATGGGCGATCTGTCCGGCGGGCATGGGCTTGTTGTAATACGGCGTGATGAGGAGGGCCGCGTCTGCGCCGACTTCTTTGGCGTACCGGGTCAGGCCGATGGCCTCGTGGGTGTTGTTCGAGCCGGTACCGGCGATGACGGGCACTCGCCCCGCCGCGCGCTCGACGGTGAACCGGATGCATTTTTTCTGCTCGTCATGCGAGAGGGTAGCGGCTTCGCCGGTGCAGCCGCAGGGCACCAGCCCGTGGGTACCCTGCTCGATTTGCCGGTCAATCAGCCGGCCGTAGGCATCGAGGTCGATTTCGAACTTCTTATTGAACGGCGTTACGAGCGCTACAATCGAACCGCTGAACATGTTCTGCATTTTCTCCGGAGTTTTTGGCTGATTATAAACACCACAAGCAGGCGAGACGCCCGCACCACAATTGGTTCCTTAAATCGATATGACGTCATGCATATCAGAACGGCGTGCCGTCATCGCGATAGTTATCTTCTTCCTCGTCGGGTTCGAGCGCGCCGGGGGGTTTGGCCATGTTTTCGAACCGCTGCATGTTCTTGAGGAACAGCAGGTCGATAATGCCGGTAGGCCCGTTGCGCTGCTTGGCGATGCTCACCTTGATCAGGTTCTCGTCTTCGGGATTCTGGTGGGCCGGCAGCCGCCACAACATCAGCACCACGTCCGCGTCCTGTTCGATGGACCCGGATTCGCGCAGGTGCGACAGTTTGGGTATGCCGGTGTCGTCTTTTTCGGCCTCGCGGCTCAACTGCGACAGCGCCAGCACGGGCACGTGGAGTTCGCGGGCCAGCCCTTTGATTCCGCGTGAGATCTCCGAGATCTCGACCTGGCGGTTCTCGACGCGCCGGTTGCTGCCGGTCCCGCTCATCAGTTGGAGGTAATCGATGATGATGAGCTGGACGTCGTGCTGGGCCTTGTGCCGGCGGGCCTTGCTGCGGATCTCGAGCATGGTGATGTTGGCCGTGTCATCGATGTAAATGGGCGCCGAATACAGCCGGCTCGCGGCGGGCTGCAGTTTGCTCATCTCTTCCTTGGCCAGGAAACCCGACCGCAGCCGCGCCGAATCGATCCGGCCTTCCATGCACAGGAGCCGCTGCGTCAACTGTTCGCGGGACATTTCGAGGCTGAAGATCATCACGCCTTTGTTCTCGCGGATGGCAATGTGCGACGCGATGTTCAGCGCCAGCGCCGTCTTGCCCACCGACGGCCGGGACGCAAGCACCACCATGTCCGACGCCTGGAGGCCCGACAACATCTCATCCAGCCGCGTATACCCGGTGGCGAGGCCCGAGATGCCGGTGTGCGACGCGATCAGCCGCTCGATTTGTTCGATGGCGGCGTTGACGAGGTCGCCGACTTTGCTGATGGGGTTGAGTTCGCGCGTCTGGGCGATCGAGAAGATGCTGTTCTCGGCGCGGTCGAGCAGTTCGTTGGCGTCATCTTCGCCCTCGTAGGCCGATGACGCGATGACGGTGCAGGTGGTGATCAGCTTGCGCAGGATCGCGGAGTTGAGCACGATCTTGGCGTAATGTACGGCATTGGCGGCCGTCGGGACGGTTTCGGCGAGTTGCGCGATGTAAGACGCGCCGCCGCTGCTCTCGTAATGGCCGTCGCGTTTGAGTTGGTCGACCAGCGTGATCTCGTCGACGGGCCGGCTCTCCCTGAACAGCCCTATGATGGCCTGAAAAATCTGTTTGTGCGCCTCGACATAAAAAAGGTCCGCCGGGTCTTCCCGGAGGACCTCGATAACCGCGCCGACGGCGTCGCTGTCCAGCAGCATGGCGCCAAGAACCGCCTGTTCCGCCTCAATGTTTTGCGGGGGAACACGATCCAGCGAGGGGTTTGGTTCCCGCTGCGCAGCCACGTCAGGCCACAGGCTCCTCTTCGACGATCGCCGTCACCCAAACCTTGAGGCCGGCTTCGATACCATGGCCCAGCCGCACCGGCACCGTAAAGATGCCCAGCGCCCGGATCGGCTCGTCGAGGGCGATTTGCTTTCGCTCGATCTCGACGCCCAACTCGGCCAGTTTCTCGGCGATCATCGCGTTGGTAACGGATCCGAACAGTTTGTCTTCTTCGCCGGCCCGCGCCTTGATCTCGACCGTAAGGCTTTCGAGCTTCTTGGCGAACTCGGTCATGGCGGTCCGGAGTTTTTCCTCGCGCCGCCGGATAATCTGCATCTCGTGCTCGATTTGTTTTGCGCTGGCCGAATCGGCGTTGACGGCGAGCTTGCGCGGCAACAGGTAATTGCGCGCGTAACCGTCGGCCACTTTCACCGACGCGCCCATTTTGCCGAGGTTCGGGACATCCTCGCACAGGATCACTTTCATCACACTTACCTCCTGATACGCGCGTGCGTGCGCGCGTCGCGCGCCGGGACAAGCCGCTGAACGCGCCGCCTACTTGTCGTCGGTCTGTTCGGCCTGTTCGCGCCGCTTCCTCTCGGTGACAATCCGGTCAAACAGCCGCCGGAAGTTCACCCACGTGTCGAACAGCCCGATCAGACAGACCGGGTGAATGCCAAATGATACCACCAGCAACACCGCCCCCAGGTAACCCAACAGACCCGGGCGCAACACGTCCAGGCCGTACCACAACACCGACAGGCCGTTGAGCCAGTAAATGGCCGCCAGGCCGATGGCGGTGTTCCACGTAAGGATCCGCAGGCCCAGGTCCGGCCACTGCCGATCGACAAACCACAGGCCGGCCACCGCAATCGCCAGCCACACCAGCCACTCGGTCACCCGCGCCACACGGAACGACCCGCGGATGCCCTCGACGTCGTACCGCCGCCGCAAGATGGCCAACGCCACCCATAGCGCCGCCAGGCTGCCCATCAACACCAGGGCAAACTGCAGGCCAACGCCCACTTCGGCCCAGTGCGTCCGGCCCCACTGCATGCCCTCGATCAGTTGGGGCGGCAGCCCTTTCTCGTACCGGGCCGCAAACGCCTCGTAGCCGGATTGCGACAGCGCCAGCCAGCCGGCCCAGTTCTCGAGAATGCCACCCACCACCGCCACCGCCGCCGTGCCCGCCACCGCCACCAGGGTCCAGCCGTAGGTCCAGCGCCGGATGACGCCGATGCCTATTGGCAGCCCGGCCGTCGCCACCAGCGCGTACAGCAAGGCGGCCTGGATGCCGCGGTCGGACGAGAGCGCGCCAAACCCGCAAAACGCCACCAGGCCCAGCGCGGCGTTTATCTGCCGGCGTGCGGCGTAAACCGCCACGGGCACCGGCAGCAAAAACACGCTGTACGCATCCAAGTAGGCGCCGGACGAAAATGAACTGAAGACAAAAAGCACGCCCGCGATCAGAGAATATCTCATGAGTGTCTGAACCCGGACGTTAACCACTGTTCGCTCGATCTTCTGCGCCCGACGACATGCGCCCAGCCGCTGTTATGCCTATGCCTCGATAAAGGCCGTCAACCGCCGCCCCGCGACCTGCCCGGCGCAAGCCGTACCAACCGCCACTCCTGCTTGATCCCGACTTAATTCCGCCCGGCTTCTCAGTCGGCCGGACTTCTCAGTCCGCCCGGCTTCTCAGTCGGCCGGACTTCTTAGTCCGCGGAGTAGGGGAGTAGGGCGATCTGGCGCGCGAGGTTGATGGCGCGGGTCAGCATCCGCTGGTGTTTGGCGGTCGCGCCGGTAATCCGCCGGGGTATGATCTTTCCCCGCTCGGTCACGTAATGCTTGAGCATCGCGACGTCTTTGTAGTCAATGAATTCTACCCGGTCGACGGTCAACCGGCAGATCTTGGTGCGCGACAGCGTTTTTTTCTTTTTTTTCTTGGCGCTTGCCCGCGTTCTGGGTGATACTTTCGCCATGTATTTAATGACTCCCTTTCAGCTTTCAGGTCAAAATGGGATATCGTCTTCGGGTATGGGCTCTTCCTGATTGGCGCGCGGCTCGGGTGTCAGCGCGCCCGTGGCTCTCTCGGTGGCCCTAGCTAATTCCTGCACGCGCAAAGCCTGAATTTCGAGTTTGGTCCGCTTCTGGCCGGTGGTTTTGTCTTCCCACGAGTCCATCTTGAGCCGGCCTTCGACGAGGACTGGGTTTCCCTGGCGCAACCGCTGGCCGAGGTACTCGCCCTGCTTGTCCCAAACGGTGACGTCAACAAAGAGGGTATCTTCCTTGCGTTCGCCATCGCGCCCTTTGTAGTAGCGCGTCGAAGCGAGCCGCATCTTGCACACCGCAACTCCCGACGGCAGGTACTTCAGTTCCGGGTCGCTTGCGAGGCGCCCGGCCAAGTAAACCTTGTTCAAATCAGGAATTCTCAGATCCGGCATAGCGGTTCTCCCCTCTCAAGGAGTGAATGACTCACTCTTCTTCGGTATCCTCGTCCTCGGCGTCTTCGTCGCGGTAGCGCCGGCCCCGCCCGGAACGAGCGCCGACCTCCTCGTCTTCGTCCTCTTCGCCGCGCGGTTTGACCGCGGCGGCGCTTTGCAGCTCGGCTTCCTTGCGTTTTTTCTGTCGCGCCTCGAGCCGGAGCGTGCGTTCGTCGAAATGGAGCATCAGGTAACGGATGACGGCGTCGGTGAGCCGGAAGTAATTCTCGAGCCGCGCCACGAACACCGGCGTCGCCATAAAACGAACAAGGATATAATAGCCTTCCGAACACTTCTGGACTTCGTACGCCAAGCGTCGTTTGCCCCAGGTTTCCGAGCGGACTATGGTCCCTCCGTCGCCTGTAATCTGCGATTCCACATCTTTGGCCAGCGCCTCGACTTCCTCTTCCTGCAAATCAGGCCGAAGGATGTAAAGGCTTTCGTACGTCCTCACGAATTCACCTCCTTCCGTGATCCCGCACCGGGGACCGGTAAACTGCCTGCTGCGCCTAACCTTGCACCATCGCAGGAAAGCCCGGCAAGACCATTTATGATATCAAACGACCAGGATGCGCTCAACTTTTCACGCCCTTTACATATACGGTTCAATTGTACTGATTCCGATCTAAAACTCCAAATGGCCCGCGTGCTGCGCGCCTACGCAAACGGGTCCACGCACTCGATGGTTTGCTCGCGGCCGGGACCCACGCTCACGATGGCCACCGGCGCGCCAATCAGTTCCTCGATCCGCTTGAAATACGCCCGGGCCGCCGCCGGCAGGCCGGTCCAACTCGAACAGGTCGAGATGTCTTCGGTCCACCCGGGCATCTCTTCGTAGAGGGGTATGACCCGTTCCAGCTTCGAGAGTTGCCCCGGGAACTCCAGGGTTTTCCGCCCGTCGAGTTCGTAGGCGGTGCATATCTTGATGGTGTCGAGCGAACCCAGCACGTCCGGTTTGGTGAGCACCAGGTGCGTCACGCCGTTCACCATCGCCGCACGCCTAAGCTGGACGCAATCCAGCCACCCGCAACGGCGAGGCCGGCCCGTGGTGGCCCCGTACTCGCGGCCCTTCTCGCGCAGGAACTCGCCGGACGAGTTGAGCAGTTCCGTGGGGAACGGCCCTTCGCCCACGCGGGTCGTGTAAGCCTTGACGATCCCGATCACGCCTTTGATGTCCCGCGGCCCGAGGCCGATGCCCGAGCAGGCGCCCGCCGAAAGCGTCGTGGAACTGGTCACGTAAGGGAAGGTGCCGTGGTCGAGGTCGAGCATGGTTCCCTGGGCGCCTTCACAGACGACCTGCCGCCCCGCCCGCAACGCCTCATGCACCATCGGCACGATATCCGCCGCAAACGGCCTCAGCCGGTCCGCATAACCCAGGTACTCGTCGCACACGGTGTCAAAACAGAGTGGCGGCTCGTCGAAAAGCTTCTCGAGCATCAGGTTTTTGTATTCGAGCAGGTTGGCCAGCTTGGCCTTGAACACGGCCGTATCCAGCAGGTCGCCCAGCCGGATCCCGAACCGTTCGGCCTTGTCGGCGTACGCCGGGCCGATCCCCCTGCCGGTCGTGCCCAGGCGATTCTTCCCGCGGAACTTCTCCTGGGCCTTGTCAAACAGCTTGTGGTACGGCATGATGATGTGCGCCGTTTCCGAGATGAACAGCCGGCCCTCGAGCCGCGCCCCTGCCGCCCGGACCGCATCGACTTCCTCGAGCAGGACCGCCGGGTCGAGCACGGTGCCGTTGCCGATGATGCAGATCTTGCCTTCGTGGAGGATGCCGCTGGGGATCAGGTGGAGGATGGTCTGTTTGCCGCCCACCATGAGGGTATGCCCGGCGTTGTTGCCGCCGTTGTGGCGGACCACCACGTCCGCGTACCGCGTGACGTAGTCGACGACCTTGCCTTTACCCTCGTCGCCCCATTGCATCCCGACTACCACAAATGCCGGCATTGTCTACTCCTTTTTCTTGCCCGGGCCGCGGCTTACGGCTCCGCTACGGCTTCAGATTCGGGTCGATGCCCGCCTGGCGGAGCGCCGCCTCCTGAAGCTGTTGCGACCGCAGCACGTAGGTCTGCTGCAAATCGGCCAGCGACTCGGCAACATATCCCTGCTCTTCGGGCGTCAGGTTGCCCTTGGTTTTATCGCGCAACACGATCAGCAGGTCGATGACATACTTGGCGCCGCGCAGGTCGATCATGACCTCCTTGGCGTCGCGCGGCGCCAGAACGCCCAGCGCGATCATCGCCTGCATCGCAAGGCCCGATACCAGCCCCTCGAACGACGCCTCCTCGGCTTCCGGGGCGGCTTTTTCTTCGGGTTTGGGGGCTTCCTCGGCCTTTTTCCGGGCCTCTTCTTTTTCCCGTTGGACCTGGGTTTTCCAGTCCTCGTCGATGATTATTTTGGGTTTATCGTCGTCTGCCATAACAGGCTCCTCGCGCTTCACCGGCCGGCCGTTCAAAAGGTTATCCCACCGGCCGCGCGCATCCCGCAACGCAGCCGGTGGTCAAGCCCTCTTAAAAACGTGAACCGACGATCCTACTTGTTCTTATGGCGATTTGCGCGGCGTTTCTTTTTCCGTTTGTGCTTCATAATTTTCTTATGCCGCACTTTGCGTCCACCAGCCATGAAGAATACCTTCCTAGTTGACTCTTGCCTTTGGTTAACTCAGCCAATGCCCGTCGGGCATCGGGAAATCCCACAAATCCGACTCATCGAAATACAAGTTTATCTCGCGCGCCGCCGTCTCCACAGAATCCGAAGCATGCACCAAGTTGTTCCGGGTGTTCAACCCGAAATCGCCGCGGATCGTGCCCACGTCCGCCTTTTGGCAGTCCGTGGCGCCGTTCATTTTCCGCGCCACCTGAATCGCGTCCGCCCCTTCCCATACCATCAGGATGGTCGGGCCCGAGGTGATGAACGCCACCAGGTCCTCGTAAAACGGCTTGCCGGCGTGCTCGGCGTAATGGCGCTCGGCGAGGTCGCGCGGGATCACCTGCATCTTGAGGCCAACCAGCCGCAACCCTTTGCGCTCATACCGGCCGATGATGGCCCCGCACAACCGGCGCCCAAACCCGTCGGGCTTTATCATCACAAACGTACGTTCTATCACAGCACTCGAATCCACCGTCCCAACTGGAAAGGCACACGGGGACCACTCGCTTTGTCAGCAGGTGACCCCACTTGCCCGCCCAGCGCGGCAATGAAAGGCCTCGTCAGGTCAGAAAGCGCCCTTTCCGAAAGACCACCCATAAGTATAACAAACGGAGAAGATTGGGTGCAACAAATGCTCGCTGACACTTGTCCCAAAGGTCCCAATCGTCCCAAGAGCCCGCAAAGCTTTCTTTAACTGAAGCCGCACCATCGGCTAGAATCGTGGCACTTGTTGGTAAAGGCGGCTCAGACGGGAGTCTCTCTGCATGGATCTTCAACATTACCGGGATTTGTTGGCGCGGTTTAACCGGAAACGCTTGCTGGTTGTGGGCGATATCTACCTGGACGAGAATGTGTTCGGGGTGGTCACGGGCGTGAGCCTCGAGGCGCCGATACCGATTTTCGAGGTCCGGGAAAAGAAGCATAACACCGGCGCCGCGGGCAATGCCGCCTGCAACGTGGCCGCGCTGGGCGCAAAGACGTACATGGTGGGCGTCGTGGGCGCCGACACCAACGCGGACGTGGTGCGGCGGGAGTTCGCCATCAGGAACGTGGACACGTCCGGCATCGTGGTCAATCCCGCGGTCGCCACCAACACTTACGGCAAACTGCGGGCCGGCGGGTTCAACATCCCCACCCAGGAAATCCTGAGAACCGACACGCCGACCCCCGTGTTCATCAGCGGCGAAACCGAGGAGAAGGTCATCGCCAACATCCGGGCGTACGCCGCCAAGGTGGACGCGATAGTCGTGGGCGACCAAGTGTCCTCGACGTGTACCGAGCGGGTGCTCGCCGAAGTCGGGGCCTGCGCAAAAAAGCACAAGTTGCTCACCGTAGGCGACTCGCGGAAGCGGGCAGGCGCGTTCAAAGGGTTTGACATTGTCGTGCCGAACGACCGGGAAGCCGGTATCGCCGTCGGCATCGACGTGGTCGACAAAGAGACGCTCAGGGCCGCTGGGAAAGCCCTGCTCAAAATCGTCAAGAACGCCCTGATCACCTGCGGGCCGGACGGGATCACCATTTTCGCCGAGAACGGCGAGGTTACCGAAGTGCCGATAAGCCCGTGCGAAGTGCTCGATGTCACCGGCGCGGGCGACACCGTCACCGCGGCCGTCGCCCTCACGGTACTGGCGGGCGGGTCGCTGCACGATGCCGCCGTGATCGGGAACGCCGCGGCGGGGGTCGCGGTAGGCCAGCGTGGCGTCGTCACGGTGACGCGGCAGGAAGTGGATCGCGCGCTGGCGGGGGCGGGCGGGCCGGTCAAGCTCAAGTCGCTCGAGGAACTAGTGCGTGTGGTGGTAGGGCTGAAGGCCGATGGCAAAAAGATCGTCTGGACGAACGGGTGTTTCGACATCCTTCACGCAGGCCACATTACGTACCTGCTCAACGCCGCGCGGCACGGGGACGTCCTGGTGGTGGGATTGAACAGCGACGAATCGGTGCGCGAGAACAAAGGCCCGAGCCGGCCGGTGGTCCGCGAACAGGACCGGGCGCTGATCCTGTCCGCGCTCGAATGCGTCTCTTACCTCACCATCTTCGGCGACAAGACGACCACGAAAATCCTCGAACAACTCCGGCCGGACGTGTACGCCAAGGGCGGCGATTACACCCTGGACACCATCGTCCAGGAGGAACGGCGGGTGGTCGAGTCGTACGGCGGGAAAATCGCCATCATTCCGGCGGTCGAGGGCAAGTCAACCTCGGCCATCATCCAGAAGATCGCGACGGATAAGTAGGTCCTATCTCTGAATGGGACCGGCCTTGGCGGTTGACTAGTCCGAATCGGAATTCGGACCTACGCTGTCTGCGTCAGGTAGCGCGAAAAGCGGGACTAGTCCGAATCGGA
>JAPLKX010000288.1 GCA_026387845.1 Candidatus Hydrogenedentota bacterium
ATTTCTGGCCAACGCCGCTGCCTGACGGGGATCTGGCGTTCATCTCGACGCGGTGCACGTGCCGGGTGTTCTGCTGGCGGCCGCAGTCGTCGGTGTTGTTTCGGATGAAGCCTGACGGTAGCGGTATCCGGCCGGTGTCGCTGGCCAACCTGACGGAGTGGGCGCCGTCGATGATGAACGACGGGCGGATTATCTGGACGCGGTGGGAGTACGTTGACAAGGGAGCGGATTTTGGGCATACGCTGTGGTCGATCCGGCCGGACGGGACCCACCCGGAACTGGTGTTCGGCAACGACATCATCCAGCCGAACGGCTACGCCAACGGCAGGCAGGTGCCGGGGACGAATGAAATCGCATGCACGCTCATCAGCCATTTCGGCGATCTGAACGGGCCGATAGCGTTGCTCAACCTCGACCAGGGCCGGTTTGATCCCACCGCCATCAAATGTTTGACGCCGGAGGTGCCGTGGCCGGGCGCGCCGCCGTTCGAGGAATGTTTCAGGGAGCCGTACCCGGTGTCGCGGGATTACGTGTTATGTTCACACGCGGCGCGCAAACAGTTTGGCCTCTACCTGATCGACCGGTACGGCAACCGCGAGTTGATCTACACCGAGCCGGAGACGCTCAAACCGGAAGGGCTGGATTGCATGTGCCCGACGCCGTTCCGGCCGTCGCCGCGCCCGCCCGTGCTGCCGGAACTGGTCGCGGCGGCGGATGAGCCGGGCGAGTTTGATTTGGCGGACGTGTACGCGGGTCTGGAGCCGGCGGTGCCGCGGGGCGCCATCAAGTACCTGCGGGTGGTCGAAGAGGTGCAGCACACGCTCGCGCTCCAGCCGGACGGCGAGTATAGAAAAGACCACGAGGTCTTTATGGACTTTTATGCGTCGCCGGTGGATAAGGTCAATGGGCCAAACGGGTGGCCGACCTACGTGGCGAAAACGTCGCAGGGCCTGGTGCCGGTCGAGGAAGACGGGAGTGCGCGGTTCAAAGCGCCTGCCGGCAAGGTTCTATACTTCCAGGTGCTGGACAAGGATTACAACGAGCTTCAGCGGATGCGCAGCGTCGTCCATTTGCAGGCCGGGGAGAAACGGAGTTGCATCGGGTGCCACGAAGACCGGCAGATGGCCGCGCCACCGAGCGGGCCGCCGGCCGCGCGAACTCTGGCCAGAGAAATAGACGCGCCGTCGTGGGGTGCGGAGGCGTTTTCGTATGAGGGTGTGGTTCAGCCGGTGCTGGATGCCAAATGCGTGTCTTGCCACAACGAAAAACATGACGCGGGACTAGATTTCCGCGGCGCGCACGATGCCGACAAAGTACCCGCGTCTTACAGGACGCTGATCACCAAAGGGCTGGTCAATTACGTCGACTGCGGTTGGAACTCGGGCGGGTGCGAGAAACTGGCGCCGGCAACGTTCAGCTCGTTGAAAAGCCGGCTGTGGGACGTGTTGAACCAGGGACATCATGAGGTCCGGCTGACACCGGATGAGACGCTGCGCATCAAGACGTGGATCGATCTGAACTGCCCATTGTGGCCGGATTATGTGGACAGAAACCTGAGGTAGGCGTGCAGGAAATGAAGCGGCAGGGATGTCGCTTCTACGGTGTCGATGAATTGCGAAACGAGAACGGGGGTATGCGTATGGAATGGGAATATTACACGCTGAAATTCAAGCTGGGCGGGTTTCTTAGTCCGAAAATTGAGCCGGATAAGATCGACACCGCTTTGAACGAGGCGGGCAGTCAGGGATGGGATCTGGTGAACGCAGTTGCCGTCACACAGAGCTACGGGGCGGTCAGCGAGTTGATCTTCTTTTTCAAGCGGCAGCGGTGAGACAAAAAATGGCGCGCTCGGCGCGATTTGAACGCGCGACACCTGGCTCCGGAGGCCAGTGCTCTATCCCCTGAGCTACGAGCGCACTTGTTACCGCATTACAGTTTACCTGAGTTTGAACCGTGGCGCAACAGAAATCGGGTTTGGGGATTGGGGTGCGGGGGAATTGCGGATTGACACGGCACCGAGATTACCAGTCGAGGCGAGGTGCAAGTATTGTGGACGCTGTGGACATGGTGGACATGGTGGACAGAAGCGCGGCGCTAAGAAGCGCGGCCGGGGGGCGTCCCAGTTGACGGATAGTAGCATGGCCGGGTGTACACTGGACGGTCGAATAGAGGGCAAGGAGCATTGAGCGATGAGGCACATTTTCTGGGTGGTGGTTCCGCTGGTAGCGTGTGCGCCGTCCGGTTTTTGTGGGCCGGTGGAGAAGCTGGATGGGTGCAATGTTGTGTGGGAGAGGGCGAGCGATGGTCCGTCGGGTTCGATGCCGTTGGGGAACGGGGATGTGGCGCTGAATGTGTGGGTCGAGGAAGGGGCCGGCCTCCTTTTTTATATCAGTAAGGCGGACGCGTGGGATGGGTATTGCCGGCTGATCAAGCTGGGTCGGGTCCGGGTGAGGCTGGCGCCGAATCCGTTTGTGGCGGGGCAGGCGTTCCGTCAGGAATTGCGGCTGCGGCAGGGGGAGATCGCGGTGACGGCGGGTGCGGCCGATTCGGCGGTGACGGTGCTGGTGTGGGTGGACGCGAACCGGCCGGTGATCCATGTCGAGGCGGAAGGCAAATCACCGTTTGCCATGCAAGCGGGGTTTGAGACTTGGCGGACGACCGACCGGCCGCTGGACGCCGAGGAGGCCAGCGGCACGGACGGCATGTCTCGAGACGAGCCGCCGATCAGTTATGCCGATACCATCCTCGATGCGCAGAAAGACCGGGTGGTGTGGTATCACCGCAATACGGTGTCGATATATCCGAAAACGTTGGAGCACCAGGACCTGTCCGCGTTGGTCGGGTATTTTGAGGACCCGTTGTTGAACCGGACGTTCGGGGGGCTGCTCGAGGGGAAGGGGTTCAAGTCGAAAGACCGGCAGACACTGGGATCAGACCCGGGGATTCGGCATAGTTTTGAGGTCCACGTGCTGACGACATTGAAAGAAACGCCGGAACAGTGGCTGGCGAAGCTGGAGCAGGCGGCGGCGGATGGTACACGTGCAGGCGAGACGCCCGCGCCACAACGTCCGCTGGAAAAGGTGCGGGAAGACCACCGTGCGTGGTGGGGTGCGTTTTGGGACCGGAGCTGGATTTATGCGTCGGGGCCTGTGAGTGAGAAGGCGTTGGCGGGGGCGAGTGTCAAGGCGGCGACGGCGGCCGATGTGACGCGCGGCTACGCTCTGCAGCGGTTCATGAATGCGTGCGCGGGCCGGGGGGCGTATCCGATCAAGTTCAACGGGTCGTTGTTTTGCGTTGATGCCAAGGAAAAGGAGAAACAGTTCGACGCCGATTACCGGCGGTGGGCCGGGGCGTATTGGTTTCAGAACACGCGGCTGCCGTATTGGTCGATGCTGTATTCTGGCGACCTCGACCTGATGGAGGCGTTGTTCAAGACGTTCAGCGACGCGCGCGCGCTGGCCGAAGTGCGGACGGGCGTTTATTTCAATCATGGCGGGGCGTTCTACCCGGAGACGATGTATTTCTGGGGGACGTACGTCAACGGCGGGTACGGCTATGGCTGGGACCGGGCGGGTTTGCCGGCGGGTACGGCAGCCAACGGGTACGTGGGCCGGTACTATTCGGGCGGAATTGAATGGATCGCGCTGCTGCTGGACCGGTTCGACATCAGCCAGGACAGGGAGTTCTTGGCCCGATACTTGCCGACGGTCAACTCGATCCTGGCGTTCTACGATGAGCACTGGAAGCGGGGCGCGGACGGGAAGATCCTGTTTGACAATTGCCAGTCGCTGGAGACGTGGGCCGGCGCCGTGAACCCGACGCCTGAAATTGCGGGGCTCCGTTTCGTGTTGCCTCGCCTGCTCGAGCTGCCGAAGGGGGTCGTTTCGGATGAATACCGGGGGCGGTGGAAGAGGTTGCTCGGGGATTTGCCGGAGGTCGCGATGCGGAAGAAGGGCGGTAAAGAGTTTATTTTGCCGGCGCTGGAGTTCAGCAAGAAGCAGAATTCGGAGAACCCGGAACTGTACGCCGTATTTCCGTACCGGCTGTACGGGGTGGGGAAACCGGATCTCGAGAT
This sequence comes from Candidatus Hydrogenedentota bacterium, assembly GCA_026387845.1. GTDB lineage: Bacteria > Hydrogenedentota > Hydrogenedentia > Hydrogenedentales > SLHB01 > JAPLKX01. Next base: position 4,076 of record JAPLKX010000288.1, read on the forward strand.
TGGGCTGGAGACTTGGGCGCGCCGGTTGCACCCGGGCCCCGGCGGGTGGAATCAGGACCCGATCCAGTCCGCCCTGCTTGGGCTGAGGGAAACGGCGGGGGAGATGACGGCCAAAAACTTCCTTAGGTGGGACACGGGGAGCCGGTTTCGCGCGTTCTGGGGGCCGAATTATGACTGGATTCCTGACCAGGACCACGGCTGCGTGGCGATGACGGCGCTCCAGCGGATGCTGATGCAATGCGAAGGCAAGCGGATTCTGCTTTTGCCGGCGTGGCCGTTGGATTGGGACGTGGAGTTTAAGCTTCACGCGCCTCTCGATACCACGGTAGAGGGGGAGTTCAAAGGCGGGAAGTTATTGCGGCTGAATGTGTTGCCGGAGACACGGCAGGACGACGTGCAGATTATGCTGCCGAACGCGGCGAGACGGTGAATAAACGATGGCAATTAACGTCGCCGGTGGACCATGGCCGGGACGGCCATGCCACCTTTCCCCGCCAACGCGTTGTGGGTCCTTGACGGTCCGTATCGTGTCTGATATACTTCTGATTGCTTTACAGCCGGTTTTTCCCTGCTGTGCGCGAGTGGGTAGAGCGATTTTGTTCCTTAGATTAGAACTGGGAGCCCAAGACCGTAGATTTGAATAGCCTACGACAAGCCTCCTTCGAGTGGAAGCCGGACGGCTATCGTGAGGGCACCCCCCTTGTGGGCAAGGTTCTAAAATCCTCCACCTGACGGCATTTGCGGGGAGATGCATGTGAAGGCGGGACCAATTGGTCCCGCCTTTTTCTGTTGAAATTGGCAGAAGATCGTCAATTTGGCGGACGGAAAACGGTCGGTATCATGGGTTTGTGAACTAAGCAACCTGCCAATACGACCACAGGTCCGATTTTTGTCGAGAGTTTACCTCCCGCCTAACCTACCTAAACGCGGGTTTAACAACAGATTTCCAGAGTTGTAAATGGTTGCCATACAACAATAGACAGTGGCGTAGTGAAGTTTGACGGGCAGATACTGGGCTTGTCCGTTTGGAGTTGGCACGGTATTTGAGGGGGAACAGGGGCATAAAAAGTGTTGACAGAAAGTGGAATTTCTGATAGTGTTTGCTCAGACGACACAATATGGGGTGAGTGCAGGGCAGGAGTTGTGGGGCCTGCACATGCACCGCGTGTGGGGAGCCGTGCCGAGGTTTCAACGGACAGCCAGTGAAGGCGCGCTTGCGCGACGACTTATGGAGTGGTGAATCCCGTGCTGTTTTCCAAGCCGAAACGAGCGATAGGAATTGACATAGGGACGCACTCGGTGAAATCGGTGCAGATGTCGCGGCCGGGTGGCCGGATGCGTTTGGACGGTGCGGGCTATGCGCTGGTGGATCGCAACCAGTTCAATATAGATCCGCTAAGCGCGCAGGCCGTGGCGGTCCGGGAATCGTTGTGGACGCTGGTCGAGGCGCAGAGCATAGTGGTAACGGCGCTGCCGGGCCAGTCGGTCGTAATCCGTTATCCGCGCCTGGCGAGCATGCCGGAAGATCGGCTTCAGGAGGCGGTTGAGAAGGAGGCGGGCCAGCATATTCCCTACGATTTGAGCGAGG
>JAPLKX010000202.1 GCA_026387845.1 Candidatus Hydrogenedentota bacterium
CTGCACGTTTCCCATGATCATCAGTTCGATGATGTCGGCGGGTGTGGCCCATTCTGTCTGCTCGGGATCAGGAGGGGGCACGATCCGAATCGCGGTCCCCATGCCGCGAACCGCGTCCGCCTCACTCATGACTCGCCGAACCGCATCGAGGTCACTCTTGCGTTTTTCACTGTCCTTGCTGAGCGCTGCGAACTTTTCCTTAAGCTCAGGCGCTTTCGCGAGAACCTCCCTGAACCGCACTTCGGTTTTGCCTGGGAAAATGTCTGTGAAAACGTCGCGCCCAACATCAAACTTGAGCCGGGCGAAATCAAGGTACGAAGCCAGCAGTTCAAAGTCGTGGACGTTGTTGGCAAGGTTGATCACCTGATTCTCAAGCAGTGACCGCGTGCCCTGGTTGGCCCCATATTGCCCGGCGAGTTCATACAGCCGATCCCTGGCCGGCGCAAGCTCCTCATATGAATACCGGTCGCGCCGGCTCTTCTCCGGCAGGCCCAGCGCCACGATGACGTCGCTGTTATCAACTACGAACGTCTCGTAGCGGGCGGCTTCCTCCGGGAAAAACAGGCAATCGAGCAGCCACGCGAGCGCGGAGCCGCTCCTGCCGTCGCCGTCGCGGAACGACCGCCGCCCGTTGAGTTTGAGCAGCTTGAACCGGGCGTACGTGTCGAGCGGTTTGACCCGCCCTTCGTCCTGCACGGGCAGCGCGGCGAACAGCTTCAGCGTTTCATCGTCCCAACGGCGCTCACCGGCGCGGGAGGTTGGCGCCCATGCCGCAGAAACCGCGAGCGCGACAAACAGGAGAAGTCTGGCTGCGCGCATCATGTTTCCACCTTCACGCGTTGCGCCAGCAGGTACCGCAACAGCTTTTGGCCGAGATGCAGCGTCAGCCCGAGCGTTATGACGAGGCACGCCCACAGCGGCAGTTTGTCAGCCGGGTTGCGCACTACCGCCAGCGTCGAGTAGAGCCGCTCGCTCGATCCTGCGCCCGCCTGTCCCCACGATGATTGATAAAATGTGTAGCCGTTGTGGCGCAACGGTTCGTTCATACTGATCCGCGCCGGTTGTTCAATCCCGCTTTCAATTTTCGTGACGTCGCTGCGGAACAGTTTGGGCTGGTTGGTGCCGGGGTGGAGTTCGCGGGTGAACTTGTCCAGCTGGATCGTAAACGGCAGCGGCCACCGGCCCCGGCGCAACTCGATCGCGTAACTCTTGCCCGCCACGTCAACCGCGGCCGGCTCGCTGCCTGCCCACAGAATTCTCTCCTGGGCAGCGCCTGTGTCTTTGGGCAGAACGGCGGCGCGGATTGAGGGCAAGACAACTTCTTGCGTGGCGCGCGCAGCCGGATCATAGCCGGTCAGCATCAGTTCAAAGGGAATGTTGGCGAAATAGAATGTGCCGGTGCGGCCGCCGCGCAACATTTGAAAATTTCCGCCACGGATGATGTATTCGGTGACCGGCTCGCTGCCGCCGGCCTCCCGCACGCCGATCTCCCAGTCGCGCTCACTCGAGAACTCCCCGGCGCTCTCGCCCTCGTAGAGCGTCACGGAGCCGGACTGCGCGTATTGGTAACTGATGAAGGCCCCCGCCAGCAGCATCAGGATCCCAACGTGCCCAAGCAGGATGCCCAGACGCCGCCAGTCTTTCCGCACGCGGACCACGCCGCCCAGCAGGAGGTTGACGAACGTCAGCCCCATCACCAGGTAGCCGCCGGGCAGCGGGATCGGCAACACCCCAAGAAGCCAGTGAATCAGAAAGAACGAAGCGAAATATTTTTGCTGCGCCTGGTACAGGCCATGCTCGACTTGGTACAGGGTGCCAAGAAGCGTGAGCACGAAAAGGAGCAGAAACAACACGCACGACAGTTCATACGACGACAGGATCCTGAAAGCCTTTTTCATCGCCCCAGCGCCCCCAGCGATTTGCAGAACGACACGAAACGATCCTTCTCGGCCCGCACCGCTTGTTCGGGGCCCGTCATCTTGGCGAACAGCGTCTCGCTGTCGAGCTCGACCACAGCCCCCAGCAACATCCATCCCGGTTTAGCTTCGCCGTTCATTCCCTGGAACTGTCCCGCCGCTTCGACCAGCGCGGCTTGCCGGCCCAGCATTTCAATCTGCGGCATCTGCACCAGCTCTTCGGGCGTGGCGGGCGGCAACCCGACTTGGCCGCGCCACCGGTTGACGTTGGCCTCGATACCACCGGCGTTGCCGGAGAGGCTCGTCACGTAGCAGTCGACGTCTCCGTTGCCGGCGACGGAGAACGTCGCAATCCGCATCGGGCGTGGCGAGGAGAGGACCCAACCCTCGGGCAATTGCCACTGGAAGGGGGCGGTATCATCGGCCGCAGGATGAGCGTGGCCGGCCGGCAACCCAGCCGGCGGAGCGGCAACGGGATTGACGCGGCGCGTTTCGGTAATTTCCTTTCGGAAACCGCCTTGCCCGCAGCCTGCCAGAACGAGCGTTAGAATGAAAAAACACGCACCGAATAACTTGAACATTGCACCTCAAGCATCATGATCCGGGAAAGGACCGCTGCCGGAGCCCAGGCTGGAACTCTAGCTGCATTATCGAGTCAACCGGGTTGCAATACAAATGGTGCGGTGTAAAAACTCATTATTCACACCGATGGATTGATGGAGGGAGACAGCCCAAAGGCTTCAGTCGCGCGCGCCACAAATTCCTCAGGCGAGTCCGGAGAAATGACGAAAAGGCCCTGGCTTACGGTGCGAATCAGAACCAACGATTTCGTATTGGTCATGTAAGCGCGGAATGCTCCCAACTGCTTGCACCTGAAACGCCCCCAACTTCCCAGGAAACCTCCGACGCCAAACGTGCGTATGCATCCGCGCAAAACGCTTGCCTCAATGCGCTCCAAAGATACTATTTGCTGCGCCGGCAGAACCACGGGCGCATGCTTGCGCCTGACAATACGCAGATCCTCTCGTGTAACCACGGCGCCTTTCGGCGCATAGCCGGCCAAAACGAAGAGGAGGGGAAGGTCGGCGAAAACGACGACTCCAATCAGAAGGGCTATTGTCTGCCCTGCGGCGAAGTATGCAATCAAGCAGCCGATTAGTGGAAGAACCAAAGCAGCACACACGATCACCATAACGGCTATCGTGGTGCGTCGTTCCGCAGTCCCCAGTGTGAATGCAAAGAAAATATCAGCCACTTTTCTGCCCTCAGAAAACAAACGGCCCGGGATTTACCAAGCTGCCGGACAATTGAGGTTTGCCCGGCATAAACAGCCGGATATATAATACGTTAACGTCATATTTACAGGCGCGTTGGTTAGTTTAGCAGTTTTTTCACTGCACGTCTATTCTTGAGGTAGTTGATGCCCCTCTATCCCTTGGCGTTGAAACTCAGCGGCCGCCGTTGCGTGGTGGTTGGCGGGGGCGCCGTTGCTGAACGGAAAGTGGCGTCGTTGCTCGAGTGCGGCGCGGACGTTGTGGTCGTTGCGCCGGACGCGACGGACCAGATTCGGGCGTGGTCTGGGTCGGGCCGGATCAAGTTTTTGGAGCGCCCTTTTGAGCCTTCCGACGTGGCCGGGGCACTGATTGTCATCGCCGCAACAGACGATTCCCGCGTCAACTCCGCCGTCGCCGACGCCGCGCGGGCTTCGGGCGCGCTGGTGAACGTGGTGGACGTGCCGGAGCTGTGCGATTTTTACGTGCCCGCCTCCGTAACGCGCGGCGACCTCCAGATCACCATCAGCACGGGCGGCTCGTCGCCCGCGCTCGCCAAGCGCATCCGGATCGATCTCGAGCGCCAGTTCGGGCCGGAGTACGAGTCGTACCTCGAACTCCTGGCGCGGTTGCGTTCCGAGTTGAAAGCACGCGTGACGGACCGAACGCGGCGCAACGAGGCCGAGGAACAATTCCTCGCGTCGCCCGCGCTCCAATTGATCGCCGAGGGCCGGCTTAAGGATGCCGAGCAGATCTTAGCCGATTGTTTACGCATGGCGGAGGCCTAGCATGGACAGGACGATCCGCATCGGCACACGCGGCAGCCGACTCGCCCTTCAGCAGACCCAGTGGGTCGTCGAACGCCTGCGCAAGGTCAAGCCCGGCCTCCAGATCGAAACCGAGATCATTCGCACCGTCGGCGACCGGGTGCAAGACAAGCCCCTCGACCAACTCAGCGTCCAGGGCGTGTTCACCAAAGAACTCGACCATGCACTCCTCGACGGCGTCGTCGACCTCGTCGTACACAGTCTCAAAGACCTGCCTACGGTATCGACGGAGGGCATCGCAATCGCGGCCATCCCCGAACGCGAAGACGCCCGCGACGCCTTCATCGGCAAACGCGGCGTCCGGCTTGCCGAGTTGCCCAAAGGCGCATCGGTCGGCACGAGCAGCCTGCGGCGCCGCGCCCAGTTGCTCGCCATCCGGTCCGACCTGCGGCCGACGGAAATCAGGGGCAACATCGACACCCGCCTGCGCAAACTCGAGTTGTCCGACCAGAACTCGGCCATCATCCTGGCCGCCGCGGGCCTGCGCCGCATCGAACTGCAAAACGTCATCACCGAATACCTCGACTTCGATCAGTGGCTGCCGGCGGCGGGCCAGGGCGCGCTCGCCATCGCCTGCCGCCCCGACGATACGGCGGCAAAGCGCGTGGCCGCGGCGCTGGACAATCCCGAAGTGCGCGCTGCCGTCACGGCGGAACGCGCGCTGCTTGCGAAAGTCGAGGGCGGCTGCCACGTGCCGGTCGGCGCGTACGGCCGCATCGTGCGCGGCGCGCTCGTGCTCGATGGGCTCGTGGCCGCGATCGACGGCAGCCAGGTTGTGCGAAGGCAGATTAAGGGCGAGCCGGCCGACGCCTGGCAAATCGGCGAACAACTGGGCGAGCGCCTGCTCGCGGAAGGCGGCGCCGACATCCTCGAATCGCTGGAGGGCCAATAATGGAAGGCAAAGTCTGGCTGGTAGGCGCGGGCCCGGGCGACCCCGAACTGATAACGTTCAAGGGGATGATTCGCATCGCGCACGTGGACGTGATCGTGTACGACGCCCTGTGCAACCCGAAGCTGCTGTCGAACGCGGCCCCGGACTGCGAGATCATCTTCGTCGGCAAACAGGCCGGCAAACACTCCATGAAACAGGACGACATCAATGCACTGCTCGCCGAAAAAGCCCGCGAAGGCAAAAAAGTGTGCCGGCTCAAAGGCGGCGACCCGTTTGTGTTTGGCAGAGGCGGCGAAGAAGCCCTGTACTTGCAAGAACGTGGCATTCCGTTTGAAGTTGTGCCCGGCGTGACCTCGGCCGTAGCGGTGCCGGCCTACGCGGGCATTCCGGTGACGCACCGCAACCTCGCCACCTCCGTCCGAATCGTCACCGGCCATGAAGACCCCACCAAACCCGAGTCCCAACTCGATTGGGCCGAACTAGCCGCCACCTCCGGAACCCTGGTGTTCCTCATGGGCGTGCACAATCTTGCCGCCATCGCAGAGCGACTGATGACGTTCGGCAAATCCGGCGACACGCCTGTGGCACTTATCGCCAACGGGACGCTGCCGTCGCAAGAAACCGTCACCGGGACACTGGCAACCATCGCAGTGAAGGCCGAGGCGGAAAACGTCGAGCCGCCCGCCATTCTCGTGGTGGGCGAAGTCGTTAGTCTGCGCGAGCAACTCCAATGGTTCGAGAAACGTCCGCTGTTCGGGCGGAAGATTGTCGTAACGCGCGCCCGGCCGCAAAGCAGTGAGTTGTTGGGTAAGCTGCAGGATTTGGGCGCCGATACCATTGAAGCGCCGACGATTCGCATTGAAAACCTCTTTGAGTCTGAACCGATGCAGCAGGCCGTGCGCGATCTGGGGAAGTTTGACTGGCTGATCTTCACAAGTGCTAACGCGTTAAGGCCGCTTACGCACGCCTTGGTCAGTCAACATCTAGATGCCCGCGCGTTTGCAGGCGTAAAAGTTGCCGCTATTGGACCCGGCACCGCACGAGAAGTTGTGCAAATGGGCATTTTCCCCGACCTGATCCCCGAGCGCTTTGTCGCCGAGGCCCTGCTCGAGGAACTGGCCAAGACGCAGCCAATCAAAGGCCAGTCATTCCTCATCCCGCGTTCCGAAATCGCCCGGCCCGACCTCGTCGACGGCTTGCGCTCTCGCGGCGGGGAAGTCCGCGAGGTCGTGGCATACAAGACGCTGCCGGAACCGTTGCCGGATGACTTGGCCGACCGTCTCGACCGCGGCGAGATCGATCTCGTCACCTTCACCAGTTCATCCACTGTCACCAACTTTCTGGCCGCGTTGCCGGAAGACCGGCGTTCGGAGTTGGCAAAAAAAGTCAAAGCCGCCAGCATCGGTCCCGTTACTTCGGATACACTTAAGGCGAACGGAATCGAAATCGTCCTCGAGGCCGCCGAATCTACCATCCCCGGCCTCCTGGCCGCCATCGTGGGTCATTTCAGGAAACCCTAATGCGTACAGTAAGCCGAATAAGAAAATCGGAACGCAGCCCCCGCCGCGGGTGCCTGATTCATCCTTCTTCCTTCTTGCCCCAGGCCCCACACCTCCCATTCTCTTTTCACGCTCAACCCGATCCCCTCAATACTGTCCCGCTTTTTTGTCCGTGTTCGTCCGTGCTCGTCCGTGTCCGTCCGTGCCTCATCGCACCTCCCCCATGCGGTTCCTCCAGACTCCGGACTCCGCGCTCCAGACTGTCTTTCTCATCCTTCATCCTTCATCCTTTCATACCCCATACCCCAAACCCCAAACCCCAAACCCCAGACCCTCACTATGATCGCGAACCCTTGCTGCGCCCGGATCTGCTCGAACTGATCCGCCACGCCACATCGACCGGCCTCCGCGCCGTCATCAGCACCAACGGCACACTCATTTCGCCCGACAAGGCCCGCGAACTCAAGGACCTCAACCTCTCGTACGTCGGCGTCAGCCTCGACGGCACCGAGCCCGTCAACGACAAATTCCGCGGCATCCCCGGCGCGTACGCCCGCGCCATGGCCGGAATCCGCGCCTGCCGCCAAGCCGGGCTGAAAGTCGGCCTGCGGTTCACGATCAACCGGCGGAACGTGGGGGAGATCCCCGCCATCTTCAAAATCCTCATCGAAGAGGACATACCCCGCGCGTGTTTCTATCATCTAGTCTACGCCGGCCGCGGTAGCGCGCTCATCGAAGAAGCGCTCGAATTGCCCCGCGCCCGCCAGGCCGTCGAACAAATCATCGACCTGACCGCCGACCTGCACCGCCGAGGCATGCCCAAAGAAATACTCACCGTCGACAACCACTGCGACGGACCGTTCCTCTACCTCCGTCTGTTGCGCGAAGATCCGGCGCGCGCGGCGCAGGTGCTCGAACTGCTCCAGTACAACGGCGGCAACTCGTCCGGCGTCGGGATCGCCTGCGTGTCGTGGGACGGCGCCGTCCATCCGGATCAATTCTGGCGCCACCTCACCCTGGGCAACGTCCGCGAACGCAAGTTCGGCGACATCTGGACGGACAAAGACAACGCCCTCCTCATGATGATCAAAGAAAAGAAACGCCACGTCACAGGCCGGTGCGCCAGGTGCAAGTGGCTCGATATCTGCGCCGGCAACTTCCGGGTGAGGGCCGAAGCCGTCACCGGAGATCTCTGGGCGTCCGACCCCGCCTGCTACCTCACCGACGAGGAGATCGGCATCCTGTGAACCTCGACGACCTCGACTGCCGGCTGCTGGACCGGATTCAGCGCGACTTCCCGATCGAGCCAAGGCCGTTCGAGGCGCTGGCCCGCGAACTGGCGACGGACGAGGCGGCCGTGATCGACCACGTGCGCGCCCTGCACGACACGGGCCTCGTGCGCCAGATCGGGCCTGTCTTTGACCTCCACCGCCTGGGTTACACCAGCACGCTGTGCGCCGCGAAAGTCGCCGCCGATGCC
>JAPLKX010000067.1 GCA_026387845.1 Candidatus Hydrogenedentota bacterium
GGGCATGATCACGTCGCTGACGAGCAGGGTGATTTGACCGGCATGGGCCGCGGCGGCTTCAATGGCGGACTTGCCATCGACGGCCTCGAGCACGGTATAGCCGTTGGAGATCAGGACGCGCGCCGCCAGGGCGCGCACCTGCGCGTTGTCTTCGGCGACCAGCACGGTGCCGGACCCGCGCGGCAAGCTTGTAGCGGCAACGGGCTCGGCAATGGCGGCCGCCGAAAGATCGGATTTCGGGAAGTAGATTTTGAACGTGGTGCCTTTGCCCGGCTCGCTGTACACCCAGATGTTTCCGCCATGCTGCTTGACGATCCCGTGCGTGGTGGACAGCCCCAGGCCCACGCCCTTCCCGGTGCGTTTTGTGGTGAAGAACGGCTCGAAGATCTTGTCGCAGGTCTCTTTGTCCATGCCTTCGCCGGTGTCGTTGACCAGGAGCATGACGTGCGGGCCCGGCACGACCCCTTCGTGCTCCCGCGCGTAGGACTGGTCGAGGGTGACGTCGGCGCTCTCGATCATGATGGTGCCGCCGTTGGGCATGGCGTCCTGGGCGTTGAGCACCAGGTTCATAATCACCTGCTCGATTTGGCCGGCGTCGGCGGCCACATTGCCGGTTGCGGCAAGGTCGACGCGGACCTCGATGTCTTCGCGCAGGGAACTGCGGATGATCTTTTCGAATCGGACGACGATTTCGTTGAGGTTGACCGGTTTCATTTCGAGGGCCTGCTTTCTTGCGAACGCGAGGAGTTGCTGGGTGAGGTCACGGGCGCGTTCGGCGGCGGCGATGATCTCGTGCAGGTCGTTGCTGGCCGGATCTTCGGGTGCGAAGTTGGCCTCGAGCATGCTCGCGTAGGCCAGGATCGGCGTGAGCATGTTGTTGAGGTCGTGGGCCACTCCGCCGGCGAGACGCCCGATCGATTCCATCTTCTGCGCCTGGAGAAGCTGCTGTTCGAGCCGCCGGCTCTCCTCCTGGGACCGCTTGTGTGCGGCCTGTTCATCCTCGAGGCGCTTTTGTTCGTCTTTCAGGCGGATGAAACTGTTGTGGAGCGCGAACATCACGCGGCAGAACCCTGCCACGAGAATCAACTCGGCGGCATAAACAAGCGAACTGGTGACGGCCCGTTCCCACTCCATCGGCAGCGCCGGCCAAAAACCCGGCCAAAAACCGACAGGATAGACTATGAAGTAGAGGACCCTCGCGAAAAAAGCCAACCCCGCGGCCGCGTACAGAGACGGCCAAAGGGCTTTCATACCAGCTTCCCGCGAGGTCACGGCAATGGCGAAGAAGGAAACGAGGATGAGGCTGATGATGGCAACCGACGTTCCAATCGAGACCGTTTCGGCGGTGATGTATCCGGGGACGCTCAGCAGGTACATGCACGCAACGAGCACCCAATTGCATACCAGGAACAAAACAAATAATGCCGGCAGCCATGGAGACTTTCTCTGATCTGTCGGCACCTCCGGGCCAGAGGAGATTGTCATGTTATTTTCCCCGCAACTCATGGCACAACTTATTATTCTGCCGTAAATCTGCGAATAATACAAATTAAACTGGTCGACCTGCCTTCTTTAGACTAGGAAGGCCTTTTCTTCAAAATACTCAAAGGCGTCGATAATGTCGAGGTAGACGCCGTCGAAGCCGGCGGTGATTATGCGGTCGAGGTAAGCGTCCGGGCCGCCCAGGATGCCATTGCGAGCCCGAGTCGCATTCGGGAGGTACAATAGATGGAGAATAGAATTCTGGAGATTTACCATGAGGTTTTCAACGCGCATCAGCACTTTGGCGATTGTTGCGGGCGTGGCGCTTTTGCTGCCGGCGTCCGCGTTTGGAGGGGCGGTGAAACTCAACAAGTTGACGCCGGAAGAGGAGCGGGTGATTGTCTACAAGGGGACGGAGGCGCCGTTCTCCGGCGAATATGACCATTTCACGCAGAAGGGGACGTACGTGTGCCGGCGGTGTGAGCAGCCGCTGTACCGTTCCGAGATGAAGTTCGACTCGGGTTGCGGCTGGCCGAGTTTCGACGACGAGATCCCCGGGGCCGTGCGCCGGCAGGTCGATGCCGACGGGCAAAGGACGGAAATCCTGTGCGCGCGGTGCGGGGCGCATTTGGGCCACGTGTTCACGGGCGAGCGGCTGACGCCGAAAGACACCCGCCATTGCGTCAACTCGATCTCGATGCTGTTTGTGCCCGACCCGCCGGAAGACGCCCAGAATGAGGTGTGAAGCAGCCTGGACAGACCAACACGGACGCGAACGGACACACACCGACGGATAAGAGCGGGAAGTGAGGAGAATCCGAGCAGGAGCCGATCTCACGATGCAGGCGAGGCGCCTGCGCCACAAAAGCGCGCAAGAAAAGGAAAAGGGACAAAAAGGACCTGACGTGGGCTTTGCCCACAACCCAGAATAATTGAAAATGCGCCAGTCGCATTCTCATGATCTTGTCTGTTCAAACACAAACATGAGAAAGGAGCGGCGGCGCATGAACATATTTTTAGCGAAATTTAAGGAC
>JAPLKX010000120.1 GCA_026387845.1 Candidatus Hydrogenedentota bacterium
TCGAGGTGTTCGACACCCGATGGAGCCATTGTCATCAGTGGGCCGGCTGCCCGACGTGGCAGTTGAGCCGGTACGCGCTGGGCCTGCAGCCGCGGTTCGATATCGCCCCTGACCACTACAAGTTCAATCTGCTTCCAGGCCGCCTCGAGGAAGCGTCGGGGGCGATTCCCACGCCGGACGGCGGAACCATAGCCGTGCGGTGGCATCGCGTCGATAAGAACCAAATCAACTGTGAGATCGACTGCCCGCATCCGCTCAGTTTGGAGCTTCCCACGCCGGGCGGGCTCAGGACGATGCAGATTGAGGGCGTAACAACCATGGTTCTGCACCCATCCAAAGATGGCGGCTGGGTGTTTACGTCCGCTGCGATGGCGCTCAGGAAGGACCCGACAAACCCGGACGCTCTCACACTTCCCAAATCTGACACAACAAAACCACGTTTGGAGGAAGGTTCGTAGTCTTGTCGGCATCGTGTGAACCACGGCTGAACGTGCGTGAAGATCTCGCGCCGATCCATGTTGAAGGGCCGGGCGGCGTTCCTTTGCCGGCGCCCCGGTGCCCGCGATACCCCTCGCTCGACATGTGGCGCGGAGTGGCCTGCTTGTCCGTAGTGTTTTTTCACTCAACACTGTTCTGCCACCAGGCAATGCAGTCGTCCGAACAGCCAATGGGTTTGGCTGGATTATTTGTCGCGTTGACGGCGCGGGGCTGGGCGGGCGTCCCGCTGTTCTTCGTTATTTCCGGCTACTGCATCAGCGCCACGGCTGATTCTGCAAGGCGCAAGAGCCGGCCCGCCCGCCGGTATTTTTTGCGGCGTTTCCGTCGCATCTTCCCCCCTTATTGGATCTTCACCGCCCTGACCGCCCTGTTTGCCATACTCCTGGCACACGTTGGCTGGGAACAACTCGTTTCCGGCTATTACGGTCTTATTCTGCCAGTGCCCCACCCAAAGCATCTGAGTGTGGGGCAATGGTTGGGTAACGCAACCCTGACTGAAATCTGGCGCCCCCAGTTCGGCGGGCGCCGCGCCGTCCTGATCCTCGGCCAGGCATGGACGCTCTGCTACGAGGAGCAGTTTTACGCCGTCATGGGGCTGCTGTTGCTGATTGCGCCACGCCGGTTTTTCTACGCGGCCACACTGCTCTCGATTGCGATAGTGGCGAGTTGCCCCGTGGGTTTTCCCAAGAGCGGGTTTTTCTGGGATGGCCGCTGGCTGCTGTTTGCGGCGGGCATCGGCGTTTACTACGCCCTCAACTACGCGGGCGCCCGGGGCCGTGCCGCCATACTGACATGCCTGTTGGCCGGGGCGCTCTCCGATGTACTCTGGCGGGCGGGCGTGCTCCATCCGCGGCTGCATTTCTCGATTCTGCAACTCAACGAAGCCTATGCCGCTTTCACGTTCGCTATCCTGATACTTGCGCTTCACCCGTACGACAAGCGGATTTGCGCCATCCGGGCCGCGCAACCCCTGTTCTTCTGCGGGAAAATGTGCTACAGCCTTTACCTCGTCCATTATCCCGTTACGCTGTCCATCAGCCACGCCCTGTTCAATGCCGGCCTCACCACGCCCGCACAGACCGTTGCGGTGACCGTGCCCGCCTGCGTCGCCTCGGCCGTAGCCGTTGCCTGGGCATTTCACCTGCTGGTCGAGAGACGCTTCTTGAATGTGCAGGGACTGGAACCGGGTCCCGCGCCCGTATCACGAAAGATCAGCGCCAATTCCCGGGAACAGACCACTGCGCCCGCGGGTTAGGATCAACGCCTGTTAATGTTACTGGAAGAGATATTCCCGTGGGTTCCCCCGCGAGTAACTACGCGAATACATTGCCGCGCTCTCCCCGCTACGAGTCGCTCGACCTGTGGCGGTGCGTGGCGTGCCTGGCGGTAGTCGCGTTTCATTCCACCGCCATCTGCTACGAATCGTCCCGCTCCTCGGATTTGCCCGGCTTGATCGTGGCCCTGACCGCACGCGGATGGATGGGCGTCCCGATTTTTTTCGTTATTTCGGGTTACTGCATCAGCGCCACAATCGACGCCGCAAAAGGGAAGGACCGCAAAGGGCGCAACTATTTTCTGCGGCGGTTTCGCCGGATCTACCCGCCGTTCTGGGCATGCGTCGGGGCAACAGCCGCATTTTGGGGTGTCCTCGCGGCGTTCGGCCAAGGGCGCCTCATTACGGGCACGTTTGGCAGCGTCCCCATGGTCCCGGACCTCTCTCAACTCACCATCAGGCAATGGTTCGGCAACCTGGCCCTTGCGGAAATGTGGCGGCACAACTTCGACGGCGTTGCCGGCGTCATG
>JAPLKX010000482.1 GCA_026387845.1 Candidatus Hydrogenedentota bacterium
GGCGTCATCGAGGAAATCTTGCGGCAGGACGGTCGGGTGCGGGCCGCCGGCGACGAGAGTCGGCGGGCGCGGCATCCTTTTGAGCCTGCGGGCGATGGCGAGCGCGCTGGGCAGGAGGGGCGTCGTGACGGTGAAACACACCATGTCAGGCGCCTGCTGGGCGAGGATGCGCGTTACGGCATCGGGCGCGAGTTTCTCAACGTTGGCGTCGATGACTCTGACCTCGCAGCCTTTTCGTTCGAGCACCGAGGCGATGTAAGCGAGGCCGAGCGGGGGCTGGTCGCTGCTGAACGCGCCCACCTGCGCCGGTTGCACGAGCGTCACTTTCAACCGGCGCTCGCACGACCGGTCGCCGGACACGGGCTCGTCCTCGTCGGTAAGACTGCCGCGGAACACAGCGCGCGGGCCGTAGACTTTCAACAGCTCCGGCCATTGCACGAAAAACGTGTCGGCGAGCCAGTACATGAGCCGGCCGGTGACGGACGGATGCGTGACCTGCGCCCCGCATTCGACGTAGACGACCGCGACGCCCATCAGTTTCGCGATTAACACCACCGGGATGGCGATTTCCGCGCCCGTACTCACAACAAGGTCGGGCCGCTCGATGCGGAAAATCCGCCACACGCGAAACAGGTTTTTGACAAACTCGACAGGGTTGCGCGCCATGTTTGGGACGAGATAAACGTTGGGCAGAATGCGCGTGGTGTCGGCGTCGTAGCAGAAATAGAACGTATCGTGGCCGTGGAACGCTTCGGCCAGTTCGAGCATTTCGGTGAGGTGGCCGCCGTGCGAACACGCCAGGCAGATCTTGATCCGACGCGGTGACAGGTCAGGCGCAAGGCCCGACGGCGCCTCCCCCCGCACGGGATTCTTGTAGCTGCTCAGTTCTCCTGCCTGTAGATTCATTTTCCCATCCAGCGGCTCACAGCATAAAGCGGCTACCCCCGCGTTGTCCACAGTGCGGAAAGTGGACTTCGTGGACACGGTGGATGTGGTGGACATAGTGGACGGCCCACTTTCGATTCTTGTTGTCTACAGTGTCCACAATGTCCACAACGTCCACTGTGTCCACTGCCTCAGTTCATTTGGACGCACCCGCAGCGCTTTCTGGCGGACTTAAGACTAAGCACTTCGCACTTCCGCATCACAATGCGATATTATCCGCGGCATGAGCCGTGGGGCGTTCAGAAACGGTCGGACCGTGTGGTGGGAAGCCGCGCTTGTGATTGCGGCGATGGCGGCGGCGCTGGCGCTGGGCATCTACAACCTGGGCGGGCCGAGCCTCTGGCATGACGAGGCGGTACAGGTGTACGTGGCGAACAGCTTGCTGGCGACGGGCCGGCCGTTGCTGCCGAGCGGTCACGTTCACCCGGTCGCCCCGGTTTACAACGCGATCATGGCGGCGTTTATCGGAGTGTTCGGCGACGCGGAGAGGGTGGTGCGCCTGCCGTCGGTGCTGTTCGCCGTCCTGAACGTCGGCCTGACATTTTTGCTGGTGCGGCCGCTTCTGGGTCGTGCGACGGCGGTACTCGCGGCGGTTGCGCTGGCGTTGTCGCCGTGGAGCGTAGCGTGGTCGCGCGAGGCACGGTTCTACACTTCGCAGCAGACGTTTTATTTGCTGACGCTCGCATGTGCGTGGCGCCTGATGGAGTCGCGAGAAGGCCGGCGCGCGGCGGCGTGGGCCGTATTCGGGTTATCGGCGTACCTGCTGGGGCTGGGGACGTCGCTGCACTCGGTTTTGTTTCTGGCGCCGGTGGTAGCGTACGGGGCGCTGATGGCGGCGTACGAGCGGCGGCCGGTTTCGCGGTGGTCTGCGTACGCGGGGGCGGCGGCCGCAATCGGCGTCGCGACGATGGCCGTCTATTGGCTCACGCTGCCAAAAGCCGATTCGGATGCCATCTTCACGTCGGCGGGAATCGGGCTGCAGGTGCGCGGGTCGGAGACGCCCGTCCTGTATTACGTCAACTGGCTGAGGGAGAACCTGGGCACCGGGTTTTTCATCCTGGCGTTAGCGGGGACGGTGCTGTTGCCGTTGCGTGAGAGACGCCGGGGCGCGTACTCCGCGCTCGCGTTCTGGGCGCCGGTGCTGGCAATGACGTTCCTGCTGGGGTACCGTCGCCACCGGTTCATGTTTTTTGCATACCCGATGTATGTGGCGGCGTTTTCTTATGCAGTTGTGGTCGGCGCGAGGTGGATCGCCGCAACAACAAGACGGATCGGACCGATCGGACGGATCGGTCAGATCGGACTTGTGCTGATTGCGGGGGCGATTGCGGTTTTCGGAGCACGGACGGCAATCTCAGGCGTTCTGTTGCTGCAAGACTCGCTGCGGACTTCGGCCGGCTCGGACATCACGCTGGCGACCCGGCACCCGCAATGGCGCGCCCCATGCCAGTACGTCAAGGAGCACCTCGAGCCGGACGTTGCCGTGGTCACGTGTACGTGGGTGACGGCGCTTTATTACGTGGGGCGGGTCGACAATTGGTATCCGAGCCGGCATTTCCTGCCCGAGTCGTGGGAAACCGGCAACGAGGGCCTGCGCAATATCGAGGATCTCGCGGCATACATGACGGAACACCCGCGGGGGTATCTGATCGTCGAGTTGTTTCGGTTCTGGCATTTTAATCCGGCCCAGGACGACGTCGCGTGGGTGAACGCCCACATGCAGCTGATTGAAGAGGCGAGCTCGGGAGATGTGCGGGTGTATGCATGGGGAATGAGTTGACTGAGAGTTTCTTGGCTACAAAGGACCTGACGTGGGCTTTGCCCACAACCCAGAATAATTGAAAATGCGCCAGTCGCATTCTCATGATCTTGTCTGTTCAAACACAAACATGAGAAAGGAGCGGCGGCGCATGAACATATTTTTAGCGAAATTTAAGGAC
>JAPLKX010000170.1 GCA_026387845.1 Candidatus Hydrogenedentota bacterium
GGAGGGCAAACTCGCCGAACTCGGAAATGGAGGCGATGAGCCGGCCGCCTTCCCGGCGGGTCGGGAGCATTTCCCACTTGGAGTCGCCGCGGCGGTATAAAGCCAAGCGGTCCGGGCGTTTAGCATCGGCGGGCACGCGTACGGACAGGTCGACCGGCGCGTTGATGGGCGTCTGCTCCGGCCAGAGGCGCAATGCGGTGCCGCGGCGCGGCGCGGGCGTTTGGCCGATGCCCGCATCGAGCGTCTCGGCGCGGAGGAAGAGGACGCCATAAGGCGAATCGGGCTTGACAGTTATGCAGGCGTCGGCAACGGCGACAGCCAGGCCTGCCGTTCCGTTGTGGAACGCCTGGACGAGTTGGGGTGCGGGGTCGAGCCGGGGGTGTTCGGCGCTTATGGCAAGCAATTCCGCATCCGAGGCGGGAGCGATGGCGGCGCGGAAAGTTTTTTGGCCGACGCGGCGGAACTCGCAAGGCGGGATGGCGCCCTCGGCGTGGAGGATGGGCGCAACCGGCTCGGGTGCTGGAAAGCGCGCTGTAACGATGAGGTAAGTGCCGGCGCAGTCGATCTCGAGCGAGCCGGGTTTCGAGGAGGCTGGGACGCTTGGGACATTTGGGACCATTGGGACACTTGGGATTGGCTCGGGTAGCACGGTGAAAGCGACGGCGGCTTTGTTGCCAAAAAAGTCTTCGGCTTCGACACGGATTTCGATGGGCTGGTCGCCGATTTGGATCCAGCCGTCGGAAGGGTAGTCGAAGATACTGCAGGCGTTGCCGGGCCATTTCCATTGGAGGAGGAACCGGCCGGATTTCGAGAGAAACGGGTGGTAGGAGACGATTTCGTGGCGGCTTTCTTCGTAGGAGAAGGAGTCGAAGCGGATGGCGAACGTTTCGCGTCCATTGGCGGTGGTGCGGACCGAATAGACGCCGAGCATGTTGCGCGCGCGCGCGTCGCCGTTGTTGGCGGGGTCGAACGCATCGATGCCGATGCCAACCCTGCCGCTGGCGCGGACCTGCGGGCAGGCATAGGCGCCGCCCGCGCCGGGTTGGCAATCGAGGACCACGGGTTTGACGTCGCCGTTGACGAGCGAGGCGGGGCCGTGGGGTACGATGACGATCTTGCGCAGGACGGGCTTGGTGGTGTCGGGCCAGGAGACGCCGGCACGGCGCGGGTTGAACGGCCTGCCGGCGTGGTCGCGGAGTTCGTAATGGAGATGGGCGGGGCCGGCGCCGGTGTCGCCCGAGTTGGCGATGACGTCGCCCGGTTTGAATTTGAACAGGCCGGCCGGCGGTTCGAGGTTGACGGTGTAGTTGTTGGCTTGATGCTGTGCCTGGCGGACGTAGTCGCGCAGAGCGGGGGCGAATTCGCTGAGGTGGCCGAACACGGCGGTGTTGCCGTCGTCGAGCGTGAGGTAAACGGCTTTTCCGTATCCCGACGGGGAGCATCGGACGCGGGATACGCTGCCTGCCGCGGGCGCTTTGACGTTTTTGCCGACGCCGCCGGTGCGGAGGTCAAGCCCGGCGTG
>JAPLKX010000343.1 GCA_026387845.1 Candidatus Hydrogenedentota bacterium
CCTTTATCTGCCGCGTGCGCGCGCGCCTCAGGCTCTTCTTCCAACACCGGAAACTCCGCAATGCGCAGGCTCGTGCACCCGTACGGAATCAGCTTGAGCTTCGTCAGCGGCTCGTTGCTCTTGACCGGGCTCACCGGCAACGGCCCTGCCGCGTTGTGTTCCAGTTTCCACTCCGGCACCACCCGGGCCGGCACCTCGAAATAAAGCGCGTGATGTTCCGCCGAGAATGGGATTGCGTCATCGGGCACTCCCCCGAGGAAGTTTATTGACCATTCGGTCTCGCCGCGCGACTGGCCGATGGCATAGTTCCATGGTGTGGTCGGGTAGACTTCCCAATCCGCGTGGGGTTCTTCGCCCCGGACTTTTTTCCACTCCTCACCCAGCGGGAGCGCCATCACCAGCGGGCCACAGGTGATCACACCGCTGTTATTGAGCCTCCGCTCAAGGTTGGGATGATAATAGAGGTCAAGGTCGATTCTCGTATCTCCGGTCCAATCGCGTTCGATACGGTGCCATGGGCCGTGGATTTCCTCTTGTGGCCCGTCGATCGACAATTTCCCAAGGTCGGCCCAGCCCGGGATCCGCAGGTCTATAGCGAACTTGCCCTCTCCTTTTACATCAAGTGTAATCGCCTCCACGAAGGGAAAATTGAAACCTACTTCTACGCGGACAGGTTTTCCGTTGATCTCGGTGTTGACTACGCACGGCGCATATGAAATTACGGCCAACCCGTCTTTAGTTTTCATCCACAGGCTCGACACGAATTTCGGCCAGCCCTGGTGCATGTTGGCGGTACAGCACCCGTAATTGGGTTCGAGCCCGAAGATGTTGGCTTCCGCGCCGTTTGACGCGAACGGCCTGTCTTTATCGACCTTGCACAGGACCTGGTTGACCTGCTGGTCGTACTGGTGCGCCCACATGTCTTTCTTGAACGTCGCCGGCAGCGCGTTGTACGCGATGCGTTCGAGCTTGTCGGCGAGGGCTGAATCGCCGAGGATGGCGATGGCGTTTTCGAGCGAGAACATGTACTCGACCACGAGGCACAGCTCCGACCCTTGCGACGGGCTCAGGCCCGCGTAATGCTCGTCGGCCGAGAAGACGCCATTGGCCTGGCCGTGGTATTTGTCGAGCATCTCGATGGCCTGGTAGACGGCAATCTTGTCGGCTTCCGCGCCCGATTGCCGGTACCAGACCGGTCCCGCTTTCAGCCCCATGGCGTTATTCACGCCGTGCGTTTTCAGCGAGAATTCCTTCGTGACGCGGTCAGTGTATTTGAAGTTCGCGAAATGGCCGTTCCAGTCGTAGCCTTGCGCGTGCAGCTTTGCGGCGAGGGGCAGTAGCCACTCCTCGCCGGTTCTGTCGTACAACCAGTGAACCGACCAGACGCCGTCCATCCACCGGAACTGGCCCCACTCGAACAGGGGTTGCTTGTCAAGGAGCGAGTCGAGAAATCGGAAGAACTTCTGCATCGCGGGTATGACGCGCGCGTCGCCGGCGGCTTCGTGGTACTGGGCCATGGCTTTGAGCAGGGGAAACCTCGGCCAGGGGTCGTAATCTTTGTAGCCCTTGCTGCCCGTAGGGCCGAGCCACCCGTCTTCACGCTGGTGCGTGAGGATGTAATCCATCCACTTGGCCACTTTCGCTTTCAGCGCGGGGTCGTCGAGCACGTAGGCCAGCGGCACGATGCCATCCAGCCAGTACGGCACACGTTCCCAGCCTTCGGCGGTTCCGCCGATCCAGCCGCTGTCGCGGATGTCGGGCCAGAATTCGTCGAGATGGCCGGAGAGGCCGCTGGCCTGGACTTCAAGCTGGCGTTTTAACCACCCGCGCGGCTGAATGCTGCCCAGGGGAAGCGGCTCGAACGCTCGCGGGGCGAGAGCCGGGGCGGACGCCTCGCGTTTTTCGGGTTGTGCGCTGCGTGTAGCGCAGCCCACGCAGATACAACCTGCTAGAAGCAAAACCCCAATTCTAAACATGGCGTTTCTCCCCGGGGGAAATATGGGGAGCGCCCCCATATTTCCTCAATGTAAGATTCTGAGGCAGTCTTACTTCTTCAGATGTTTATCGAAGAACGCGTACATGCGTTCGAAGGCTTTGTCGTCGTGGTTGATGTTCTCCCGGTCGTGGTCCTGGCCTTCAACAACCACGAGTTCCTGCTCGGCGCCGGCCTGCTTGAGGGCGGCGTGAAACGCTTGGGCTTGCGCGACAGGCACCAGCGGATCTTCGGAACCTATAAAGGTCAGGATGGGCGGCGCGCCGGGCACAACCTGCGTGATCGGGGAGACTTCGGCGTCGACGGGTGCGGAGCGGTCGCCGGTGCCAAGAAAATCGATGATAATCTGCTCGCTGCTTTTCATGAAGCCGATCCGGATTTTGGTTTCGACCCAGGCGCTGGTGACGCGCCACTCGCGGAGGTCCAGCGGCGCGAAGAAATTCACCACGGCCTGCACCCGGTGCGATTGCGCTACGGGTTTGCCCGCGTCTTCCTTGGCGGCAGTCAGCGCGAGCATCAGGGCGAGGTGGGCGCCGGCATCGTCGCCCACGACGCCGATCCTGGCGGGGTCAATCTTGTATTTCGCCGCGTTGGCGCGGAAGAAGTCGACTGCCCGCTGGACGTCCTCGAGTTGGGCGGGCCACTTGTGTTTTGGCGTCCGACGGTATTCGATGGTGGCGGCGGCGTAACCGCGCCCGGCGAGTTCTTTGACGATGTCGCGGTACGATTTTTTGTTGCCGAGCTGCCAGCCGCCCGCGTGAATGCACAACACGAACGGGAACGGGCCTTTGCCTTCGGGCGGCATGGCAAAATCGTAGAGGAGATCAACGCCGTCGACGGTCGCATAGACGCGGTCTTTCTCGAGCGTGACGCGCGCGGCGGCGTGAGCCGGCGGCATCGCGCAAACGAGCGCCGTGGACAGCACAAGAAACAGCCATAACGTTTGCCTGTAAAACATGAACCACCTCACTGTGTTCCAGCAACTGCACCCACCATTAAAACACCCGCGCCGGTCAGCGTTCAACAAGCGTTTTGTTCAAAGTCCCCGGGGCATGGTACGATATTGTCAGAACGCGGAGGTCAGCCGGAGCAATGAACGCAGGCGAACAAGAACTCCTTCAAGACTGCAAAGCACGGCTTGCTGCACACTATGGCGACCGCCTGAAGGGGCTCATTCTATATGGCTCGATGGCTCGCGCGGACGCCGACCCGGAAAGCGATATCGACTTGCTCGTACTTCTCGGGGAACCTTTCGAGTACTTCGTTGAACTGGAGGCCGTGGTCGATCTGCTTTATGACGTCCAACTTGGGGCCGACCGCTACCTGTCGGTCCGGCCCGCCAGTGCCAGGGATTTCGAGACCGGACGTATCCAACTGTATAGAAACGCCCGGAAGGAAGGAGTCCCAGTGTGAAACGTGACTTTGCCGAGGAAGTCACCGTGCACATGGAACGCGCACGGGCGCTTGTTGACGAGTTTCACGCGCTGATGCAGAAACCATAGCATTCAAACAGCTTTCCCTGTTGTGCAAGACGTGCCGCGGCCGGATTTGTGCTACCCTAATCGCAAAACCAGGGAGATGCGCCATGAGACAATCAGCCGTTTGCATCCTCGTTATACTCGCATGCCTGCCTGCCCTCGCCCAGCAGCAACAGCCCGCGCCCGAGGCCGCGCGCGAGCGCGCGCACATGGCGTGGTGGCGCGAGGCCCGGTTCGGCATGTTCATCCACTGGGGGCCGGTCAGCCTGAAAGGTACGGAGATCGGGTGGTCGCGCGGGGGCGAGCGGCGCGGCACCGGCGGCACCGGCGAAATCCCGGTGGACGTGTACGACAACCTGTACAAGGAGTTCAACCCGGTCCAATTCAACGCGCGGGAGTGGGTGCAGATCGCCAAGAACTCAGGGATGAAATACCTGGTGTTCACGTCGAGGCACCACGACGGGTTCTCGATGTTCGACTCGGCCGTGAGCGACTACAAAATCACCAACTCGCCGTTCAAGCGCGACGTGGTGCGCGAGTTGGCCGACGCCTGCCACGAAGCCGGGCTGAAGGTGGGGTGGTATTACTCGCCGCCCGACTGGCATCACCCGGATTACCGCACTGCAAATCACGCCCGGTATGTCGAGTATCTACATGCCCAGGTGCGCGAACTCTGCTCCAACTACGGCAAGATCGACATCTTCTGGTTCGACGGGCTGGGCGGTAAGCCCGAGGACTGGGACGCTGAGCGGCTTGTCAAGATGATCCGCGAACTCCAGCCGGGCATCGTCATCAACGACCGGGCCGGGCTGCCGGAGAACCACGCGACGCCCGAGCAGAAAGTGGGCGCGTTCAACCGGAACCGGCCCTGGGAAACCTGCATGACGATCTGCAACCAGTGGGCGTGGAAACCGAACGACCCGATGAAGTCGCTCGACAAGTGCATCGACGTGCTCGTCAGGACCGCGGGCGGCGACGGCAACCTGCTGTTCAACGTCGGCCCGATGCCCGACGGCCGGATCGAGCCGCGGCAGGTCGAGCGGCTTGCCGAGATGGGCGCGTGGCTAAAGCAGTACGGCGAGACCATCTACGGGACGCGCGGCGGGCCGTTCACGCCGGCCGCGTGGGGCGCGTCGACGTGCAAAGGCAACCGGATCTACGTCCACGTCCTCGATTGGAGCAAGGTTCAAGACGGAACGGTCGTATTGCCCGCACTGGGCCGGAAGATCACCGGCCACTCGGTCCTCACGGGCGGCGAGGCGGACGTCAAGCAGAAAGACGACGGCGTCAAGATAAGAGTTGGCGAATCAGCGCGGCAAGACCCGGATACCATCATCGCGCTCGAGGTTGAGGGCAACGCGGAGGAGATCCCCGTGATTGCGACGGCCGACGGCGTAAAGGGCAAGTACGCCGCGTCGAACGTCTACCAAGGCGATGAAACGTTTGCCGCCGCGATGGCGTTCGATGGCAACCCCGACACCCGTTGGGCCACCGACGGCGGCACAAAACAGGCCTGGATCGAAGTCCGGTTCGACAAGCCCAGGCTCATCAGCCAGGTATTGATCAACGAGGCGCTGCCAAACAGGATTCAGAAGTTCGAAATCCAGCAGGGCGACGGCAAAACCTGGACGACTTTCTACACCGGTGAGACAGTCGGCGACAACGGCAGAGCCCGGTTCAAACCCCTCACCGTCTCGAACCTCCGCCTCAACATTCTCGACGCCACCGAAGGGCCGAGCATCTGGGAGATCGGCTTCGGGGAAGAGAAATAGCCGCCATGACGCCGCCCCATGATTTGATCGATGCCTGGATACAGCATCCCACGCCCGGGTTTGTGAACCACCCGATGTTCGAGTCGTTGCGGCGGTGGATGGGGATGGGCGACGACGTGCCTGAGATGCCGCTCGAGTTCACCATCGCCGCGATGGACCAGGCGGGCGTCAAGCAGGCCATGACGTGCGCATGGTGCGGGCCGTAGGGTTTCGTCATGTCGAACGAGGACGTGGCCGGCTGGGTGAGCAAGTATCCCGACCGGCTGGTTGGTGTGGCGGCGGTGAACGTACTGAGGCCCGTCGAGGCCGTGCGCGAACTCCGCCGGTGTGTGCGCGACCGCGGGTTCAAAGCGCTTCGCATCCTGCCGTGGCTGTGGAACCTGCCGTCGAACGACCGGCATTTCTACCCGCTCTACGCCGAGTGCGTCGATCTGGGCGTACCCGTATGCCTGCAAGTCGGCCACACCGGCCCCATGTGCCCATCCGATCCCGGCAGGCCTATCCCTTACGTCGACGAGATCGCACTCGATTTTCCTGATCTCGTCATAGTCGGCGGCCACATCGGCTATCCCTGGACCAACGAGATGATTGCGCTCGCCACCAAGTACCCGAACGTCTACATCGACACCTCGGCCTATAAAGCCAAACGGTACCCCCAGGAATTGGTGGCTTTCATGAAAGGCGGTGGACGAAAAAAAGTCCTGTTCGGCAGCAACTATCCCATGCTCATGCCCAAGGCGGCGCTCGATGGGTTCGAGGACCTCGGCCTGGACGAAGAAGCAGCAAACCTCTTCCTCCACGAGAATGCGCGGCGCGTTTTCCGACTGCAGTAGTCCGCGTTCAGTCCAGCGTGCAGTCCAGCCCGGTCAGTTGCGTGCTTTCCGGGGTGTACTGGTGGAACTCGATCCGCACGCCGGCCGGGTCGGTCGTCCATGCCTGCCAGCTCTTGTCCTGGCCAAGATGCTTCTCCGTCGCCTCATAGCCGAGTGACTTCAGCCGCGCAGCCACTGCGTCCACGTCGTCCACCTCGAAACATATGTGTATGATGGGGCATCCGGCGTGCGCGTGGATCTCGTCCTGGCGGAAGACTTCAATGAAGTTGCCTTCCGCCACTTTCAAGTAAAAGCCGACGACCTCGCCGTTGCGGATGAAATCGAACTGCTTAGAAAAGCCGAGCCCTTCACAATAGAATTTCCGCGTGGCCGCCAGGTCTTTGGCGCCCAGACATACGTGCGCGATACCTCTCTTTGTGCATGCTTTGTCTAAAGACTCAAAAGCCCTCTTCAACTTGCACTGAGCCTCCTCCACCCGTTGTGCCGGAAATAACACGGCCTCCTCTTTCCACTGTCGACCGAAGACCAGTAAATGGATTCCGCCAAGCCCGTAACTGACAGTTAGCTGCAGGACCTCGTCGCCTGTTCTATTGGGTTTAGCTTCCATGGTAATCGGCTCATCTTTTGGCAACTCCCAATGTTCAATTGCATAAATATCTGGCTCATCGTAAAGATAAACAGACCCGAAGACAGCAGAACCCTCCCCCTTCATCTCCAGCCTGTACCAATAGTGGTCATTTCCACCAACCCACTTTGCAACGAAGTATTCTTTAGTCAGTTTAACCACACGGGAGGGTCTTTCAATGGTCTGTTCGCTTGAACTTTCGAGGAACACCCCAAGGAGTCCACAGCTCGTAACAAAAAGAGCCAACACGCACTTCATTTGCACCCTGCACATTTCGCAGCCTTCTCCGCTAATGTTTCCCCTTCCGCAGTGCCCGGTACCCCCGTATTGT
>JAPLKX010000756.1 GCA_026387845.1 Candidatus Hydrogenedentota bacterium
CGCCAGGATCATTAACGCAGTCAGGCGGCGTTTGCGGCGGAAGACGAGCACGCCCGCGCCCAAGGCCAATAGCGTCAGCCCCAAAGGCCATGCACGCAATGGCAATGTGGTCGGGTTATCCACATCATATGGATCGGAACCGAGTGCGTGCTCGACGCTGTCGGGCACGCCATCCGCGTCTGAGTCGGTATCGCGGTAGTTGGGCAAGGTGTCGCCGTCAGGGTCATCGTTGCCTTCCTCGGCGTCCAGGATGCCGTCCCCGTCCGAGTCTCCATGCGGCTGCGCGTCCAGGGTAAACACCGCGGAATCCCCGCTGCCCGTCAAGGCAATGGCACTCGAAGACAGGAAGAGAACCGTCAGAAAAGCCAGGGTCATTAAGATAGTGGTCTGCACAAACTTTGATGTGAACATGAATCCCCTCTTTTCGCAGATTATCCCAGGTGCGAAGCCGCGTCAACTATCCATCAACTTGTGCTAGAAATACCCTACTCCACTTCGACACGTAAATCAAACCGTCGTCTGGCTATTCCTTCAAATTCTCAGTGTCGGCTCTATCGGCGTTCCCATGTGGGGACGCCGTTTTGTAGAGGCAAGAACAACAACCAAGAGGAGAGATAAATCATGATTATGCAACAACTTGGAATTTACGGATGGAACGAAGCGGACGAGAATCTTGTCCTGGCTTCGCTTCTCACCGGCGACCCGCTCTTGCTTATAGGCAATCACGGGTGCGCCAAGACCCATGTGGCCAACAAGGTGGCGCAGGCCCTGGGACGCAAGTTCCTGGTCTATGACGCCTCGAAAGCCATGTTCGAATGACGTGGCGCACGCGGGGCGTGCGACGCTATCCCAATGTGGAAAAGCTCAAGCAAGGCGTCGTCGAATACGTGCCGAGTCCCGTCACGATCTGGGACAAGGAACTCGTGCTCATCGACGAACTCAACCGCGCGGTGCCGAAACGCCAACCAAAATGATAGGCGATTACCCAGAACCGCAAGATCATGGGTCTCCCGGCCACGTCAAATGCGGGACACTCAGGCGGTATCGGCGGATTGAACCGGAACCGGCAAGGCGATATTGTTGGTAGCAGCCCAGATAGGAGGCTCGACATGACACCATCGGCTTTAGAGGCTCAAAGAATCCTGCGTGACGGCAGCCTGTTTCAATGGTACGTCATTCCCCTGTTCGCACTTGTGGTGTACGTTTACGCGGCCGAGGTTGAACGGCAGAACTGGAATCTGGTGTTGGCCGGATTGGCGTTTTGGGGGATGGACTGGTTCAACGAGACCTGGAACGGGCTGGTCCTCCACTTCACCCAGTACGCGCCGGTTTGGGGGGCACCCGGCAAGACGGCGTTTCTGATCCTGATCGGCCTGAACATCGAAATCTGTTTCATGTTCGCCGTTGCCGGCATCATTTTCACCAAGCTGCTACCTGCTGACAAGCGGCTGAAGATCTCCGGCGTGCCCAATCGTCTTTTCTTCGCGATCGCCGGCTCGATCTTTTGCGTATTCGTGGAGGTCCTATTGAACCATGCCGGCGCGCTTACGTGGGACTACGCGTGGTGGAACCGAGGCGCGCCCTGGTTGATCTTCCTGGTGGGCTACCTGCCTTTCTTTCTCGTCGCCTTTTGGGTGTTTGATATGGACAGCCTCAAGCGGAAGATCGGGGTGGTTTCCGCCATCTATGTGTTCGACATAATCTGCCTGGTCCTGTTCGCGGGCGTGTTGAAGTGGATCTAGGTGACGGACCCGGCAAACTCGCGTAGAATGTAACGTGCAGTCAGTCTTTGATTCGCTGGAGAGGGAGGGAATTCTCGTGCGACTGATGATCCTGCTGTATGTTCTGAAGTGGAAGCTCAAACATGCGATTAAGAAGAGACCAGCCTTCAGGAGGATGGTGAGGAAAAGGGACTATACGCTGGTCATTCGCACGGCAGACGGAAAGCATGGACGTTTTTTCACGTTCTCCGGGGGCGATGTTTTTTCGAGAAACGGTCTCCACCCGAAGCCGGATGTTGAACTCGTATGGATGGATTCTGTTACGGCGTTTCGAGCCATGGCCACCGGTAACGATAAGGCTGTGGTGCAGGCTCTGGGGAAATCACAACTCAAAATTGAGGGCAATCTGGATCATTTCTTCTGGTTTGGCGAGGTGATGAAAGAAATGATGGCCGCATAGGGCGGCTAAGAAGCCGCATTCAGAATCTTTGTTCGCGACCTTGAGCCGACATCTACGTCTCTTGCGTAGATGTCGCGAACAAAGATTCTAAGCGGGAACCGGCACGGGAGGTGTGGCATGGGCTATTTTGGCGAAGGACAGGATGTAACGTTCGATGGGCCGGTCTTTCCCACAAGAGGAGGCACGGTGGAAGGCGTCTTAGCTGCGCTGGATGAGGTCTACGGGATGGATGCGGACCCGGTGCGCGGTCATGTCATGTTTTATGCGACGACGTTGATGGAGGGTCATCCGGCCACCGAGGTATGCCGGCGTGCCTATGCAAAGTACATGAAGAAGAACATGCTTGTCAGGGAAATCGCGCCGGGACTCCAGCGGCTCGAGCAGGAAGTGAAGCGAATGGCCATCGAACTGCTGGGGCTTCCTGACGGCACGCGCGTCAATATGACCTCGGGAGGGTCGGAGAGCCTCTACTGCGGGATCAATGCGGCGTACCAGTGGGCCAAGGACGTCAAGCCGGAGATAACGCAGCCCGAAATTGTGATCCCGTATTCGGCGCACGCCGCGTTCAGCAAGTGGTGCCATTACACGGGCATCAAGATCAAGCGCGTGCCCCTCGGCCCCGGCTACAGAGCGAATGTCGAGGCGATGGAAGAGGCCATCACGCCGAATACGATCATGCTGGCCGGGTCGGCGCCCTGCTGGCCGTACGGATTGTATGATCCGATTGAGAGCATCGCCGCGCTCGCGGAGAAGCGCGGGCTCTGGATGCACGTGGATGCGTGTATCGGGGGATATCAGGCGGCGTTTGTCGAGAAGCTCGGCGTCAAGTTGCCAAACTGGCGAATCGGTCAGATCCCCGGCGTTTGCTCGATGTCCGCCGACCTGCATAAGCATGCATATGCGGCAAAGCCGCTCTCGACGATCTTTTTCAAAAACAAGGAGCTCCAGAAATACCATTGGTTCCATCCGGCGGACTGGCCCAGCGGGCCCTATGCCACCGAGGCGTTGATGGGTTCCTTTCCGGCGAGTTCGGTCGCGTCCGCGTGGGCCGTAATGAAGTACTTGGGTGAAGAAGGCTACATCGAGCTTGCAAAGGCGACGTTGGAGGCCCGGAAACGTTACGTCGAGGGGATCAACAGCGTGGATGGCATGCGCTGTTGGGACACGGACCTTTGCGTTCTCTTATTCGAGACGGGTGCCCTGGACACGTTGGCCGTCATGGCGGGCCTATTCGAGCGGCAATCGTTCGTCTTCCCCATTTATCAGCCGATGCTAATCCAAGTTGCGGTGGATCCGGTTTCTGTGGAGGTGACGGACACCTTCGTCCGGACTCTGAGAGAGGTGGCGCAAGGTGTCCGTGAGGGAAAGATTACCTCGGAACCCTTGATGAAACTTATGTAGCTAC
>JAPLKX010000039.1 GCA_026387845.1 Candidatus Hydrogenedentota bacterium
TCCCGAGCGCACGTAGCTGGACGGCGCGGGCGAGACGACCGCGCCGTCCAGAGCACGAGCTATGGTAAGCGCGACAGGTGGGCTTTAAGTTCCCGAGCGCACGTTGCTGGACGGCGCGGGCGAGACGACCGCGCCGTCCAGAACCCGAGCTATGGTAAGCGCGACAGATGTGCTTTAAGTTCCCGAGCGCACGTTGCTGGACGGCGCGGGCGAGACGACCGCGCCTACTTCTCTTCGGGCGTGGTGAATTTGTCTGGGTGCCTTCCGGTGATGGTGGCGTAGAAGTCGGTGATTTGGCGCATGTCGGCGTCGATATCGCCGGTGGGAGTGAGTAGTGGGCCGAACCCGCACAGCCGCCTTTTGTAATCGAGGAATGCCACCGAAATGGGGATGCCGGCGCCTTGGGCGACGTGATAAAAGCCGGTTTTCCATTTGGTAACGCGCTTTCGCGCGCCTTCCGGTGCGAGGACCAGGATGAGCCGTTCGGAATTGTTGAACTTTTCGATGGTCTGAGCGACGACGCCGTGGGGCTTTGTGCGGTCGATGGGAATGCCGCCCATCCAGCGGAACAGGGGGCTGAATGGGAACCGGAAAATGCTGTGTTTTCCCATCCAGAAAATCTTGCGCCGGAATGCGAATGCAAACAGGATGCAGAAT
Source organism: Candidatus Hydrogenedentota bacterium (assembly GCA_026387845.1). Taxonomy (GTDB): domain Bacteria; phylum Hydrogenedentota; class Hydrogenedentia; order Hydrogenedentales; family SLHB01; genus JAPLKX01. The sequence goes on from JAPLKX010000039.1 coordinate 658, forward strand.
ACGAAGTCCCAGTTGCTGGTATGAGGCGCGCCGATAATGACGAACTTGGGAAGGTCGGGCGGGCTGCCGCTTGTCCGCCAGCCGATGATGCGGAGAATCAACCACGCGACGGCGTATAAGACCTGGGTGACGACGGGCGTATCAAAAATCGTTCTACGCATAAATGAATAGTAGCAGGTTCAGAGGGGCGAGAGCCAAAAAACGATCGGACGGATCCGACGGATCGGACCGATCCTAATGTTGTGAGTTGAGGGCTTTTTCAAGGAACGGGTAGGCTTGTTCGCCGGACCAGGCGTGGCCGCCGGGGAACGTGTGGCGGCGGACGTTCTGGACGGCGCCGAGGACGGTGTAGCCGCGAACAATTTTTTCAAAGCCGGTTTGCGTGGCATCGATGGGGAAACACCCGTCGCTGATGGCGCTTTCGATGAGGAGTGGTCGCGGGGCGATGAGGACGTGGACCTCGGCGATGTCGCAGAGTTCGAGCAGGCCCGGCGGCATCCAGCACGGGCAGTTGGGTACGCGGAGGACGCCTTCGGTCGAGCACATCCAGCCGCTGACGACGGCGGCGCTGACGCGGGTGTCGCATGCGGCGAGCCACATCGACCACTCGCCGCCCATGCTGAGTCCTGCGACGCCGATGCGGGATTTGTCGACGTACGGGAGCGTATGGAGGACGTCGACGAGCCGCATCAGGTTCCAAAGCTGGTTGGGCGCGTACGGGCAATGGGCGAGCGTCGGCGCCAGCGTGACGAATCCGCGCCGGGCGTATTGTGCGGCGAGCCCTTTGTAGATGCTCTCGGGGTCGTGGATCATGTCGCGGTCGCCGCCGTGGCCGTGCAGGCAGACGATCGCGGGGAACGGGCCGTCGCCGTCGGGCCGTGTGAGCCAGCAGTCGATGGTTTGGCTTTCGTTGCCTGTGAAGGTGAGCTGGGCTTTTTGAAACCCGCGGGCGTCGGTGAACTCGCCGGGTTTAACGTCGAGCGGGGTGTCTTTGTGCGGGTTCTGCGCCTGGACGATCTCGAAGAGGCGCGCGCGGACCGATTGCTGCCACGGGCCGGCTTCGTCGGCGTTTGTTGCCTGGAAGGGCATCTGGAATTTTTCAGGGACTTGGACGGGCGCCGTCTGTGCAGCAGGCGCGGCCTGCGCAGCAGCGATTAGAAATGAAACGAGCCAGAGCATTGTGTGTCTCCTGTTCTGACCGCCATTTTATCCTGACGAGTAACTGGAAGGGAATTCCGGCTGACGGTCAAAAAGTGGGACACCCCCCACAACTGCCGGGGGGCGTCCCAGACAGCAGTGGACGCAGTGGACGCAGTGGACGCTGTGGACCCGGTGGACATTGTGGACAGCAGATCAAGACGGGATCTTCAGTTCTTTGTCCACCCTGTCCACTGTCCACTGTGTCCACTGTGTCCACAACGTCCATAATTTATGTGAGTTTTGCGAGGATATCCCAGTATGCGCCGCGCGCGCCGTTGCGGATGGCGGTGGCCAGGACGGAATTGTTGTTGTAGTTGTAGTTGCCGTCGATCTGGGCAGGGTCGGCGTGGAAAAACATTTTTTCGCCGGCGACGAGCCGGGTGACGTATTGGTGGAGATCCGGCCCCGCTTTTTCGTCGATATAGAAGATAGGCTTGAGGAAGTCGGGATTGTCTTTGACGGTTCCGTGGAGGTTTGGGTTTGACTCGATGGGTCCCTGCGAGCGGACGATGGTCGCGAGGCGCGTGTGCGGGTAAATGCGGACGCCGACGGACAGGCCGGCGCGGTCTGGCGCGACTTCGCGCATGAAGTCCAGCGCGTGGGCGACGGACTCGAGGGTCTCGCCGGGTCCGCCGAGCAGCATGTCCAACATGACGGCAATGCCTGCGGCCCGGCATGACTTGACGAGGGCGCGGACGTCGTCGGGCGTGTGGGTACGGCCGAGGCGGCGGAGCATCGCGGGGTCGGCGTGATCGACGCCGAAGTTGATGCCGGCACAGCCGCCGCGGGCCAACTCGAGCGCCAAGTCGTCGTTGAACGGCGTGGGCGCCGCGTAGGTGTACCATTTGACGCGCGATGGGAGATGCCGGCTGATGAGGGTTTCGCAGACGCTCCAGCAGTGGTCGACGTCGAGGTTGAACTCGCAGTCGCACAGGTGCAGGACGTCGATCCCCTGGTCGAGCAGCGCGCAGACTTCGCCCACGACGGAGACGGCCGGGCGGACACGCGTGGTGCGGCCTTTGGCGAGCGGGTCGATGCAGTACACGCACGTATGCGGGCAGCCGCGGAGCGTTTCGAGGCCGGCCTGGCCGCCTTCGTTGAAGTAGCGGACGTTGTCGGCGAACCGGCGCGACGCCGGCGGCAAATGCGCGAGGTTGACCGGCTTGGGCGTGTTAACTGCCACCGTGCCGTCCTCGGCACGATAGACGGCGCCGGCGACGGACGCGAGCGCCGCGGCTCGGAGGTTTTTGCGCAGGGCGTTGAGCAGGGCGGGGAACGAATCCTCGCCCTCGCCGGCGATGCCGTAGCCGGCGCCGGTGTACGCGAGGATTTCGGCGGGGGCCGCGGAAAACCCGACGCCGCCAAGGATGACGAGCGCATCGGAGAGTTCGCGGATTTTGCGGATGACGGCAGCGGTGTGGTCGAGTACGAAGTCCTGGCTGGCAAAATAGGCGTCGTCGATGTTGCGTATCGAGACGCCAACGGCGAAGGGTGCAGTGTCGCGGATGGCGGTTTGAATCGCGGCGGGCCAGTCGTCGTGCCAAGTGAGATCGCATAGCGCGGGCTCGAAGCCGCGTTCGGCGAGGCTGGCAGCGAGATACTCGAGGCCGAGCGGCGCAATGGGCGGCATCATTTTGTTCGGGTTGACAAGCAGGACTGCCGGCTGGTTTGTCATGGGGTGATTTTATCCGATTGCGGGGTGGGGGTAAAAGGCTGGAGGCGGGAGGCGGGAGGCGGGAGGAAGAAGCCAGGAGGAAGGAGTCAGAAGTCAGAAGTCAGAAGTCAGAAGTGGCGGGGAAAAGACGAGGGACGTAAGGGACATAAGGGACATAAGGGACATAAGAACCGCCACCGCCATCGTCGCCGCGGTCGCGCGGGAGCGCGACCCCACCGCACCGCGACCGCGGCGCTTGGTTGGAGGCGGTGGCATGTCATTTCTCAGGGCTCCGCTTTTATTCCACATCTCCTTCCACGCTTTCAGCGTGGACCTCTGATTCTCCTTTCACCGGGGCGGTGCCCCGGCCTTTTACCTTTTGCGCTTTCAGCGCACCAGTCGCTCAGACCGGAGGACCACCGCCTTTTGCGCTTTCAGCGCACGAGTTCTCTTATGTCCCTTTGGTCCCTTCACGTTAGCAAGTCCCGCAATATGGTTGGCGCGGTCCGGAGGACCGCGCCGAAATAATGCATTGCCGAGAGTTGCATCAGGAGTAAACGCGGCGAGGACGCCGCGTCTACGACCACTGCCTGATGGCGCGCCAAGTCATTGGAGCGTGGCTTTTATGAACACGTAGATGTGGCCTTCGGAGTCGGCGGAGAGTTGGAGGCAGGACCATTTGCCAAGCTCCATCATCACGTTGCCGGATGTTCCGACATCGGCAATAACAGGCTTGCCAACCGGCAGCCCGACTCCTTCGATTCTTTCGCGGTCTTTGATCCAATTATAGTGAAACTTGAGATCGCAGTTGATGATCCCCGGGCGGTCCGACGGCGCCGGCAACAGGCTCAATTGCAACCTGAGCGGCTGGAATTCTTGGTCCGGGGACGTCGTCGTGTGCAGCTCGAACAGGCCGTCTTCCCTGCGCGTCATGTACTGGACGAACTCGTCCCCGACGACCATGTTTGCGCGCTCGCCTTCCTGCGTAATGATATTAGGTTTTGCCAGCGACATGATACGGGGGTTATCTGGTTTGGGTTGTCCATTCCACGTGATGGCGTCGCCTTCCATAACGAGTTCGACGTTGTCGAGTTTCTCGTGAATGACCTGTACCCAGCCTTCGACGCCCGGGAGCGTCCGTGAGGTTAATCCGTTGCCGGTGACGTTGGTGAGGATTTGGTAAATGGCAATGTTGAACACGTATTGCTTTTCGGTTGCTTCGTCAGCGCTGGCGGGTGATGCGCCAAGCATGACAAATGCGACGCTTAGAAATACCAGACAACTCTTTTGGATCGTCATACAGCCTCCTTGTTCAGCGGGCCGGGCAGGCCCGCAGTTAGAGTTCGGTTTGCTCCAAGCCGGTATTTGCCGCCTGCAGTACGGAATCCGGCGCCATGGACTTGGGATATTGCGTCCAGTCGTACACGTTAAAAGGCTGCGGCTGCGTTTGCAGCACCCACCGCACTTCGGAAACGGGCGCGTGTTGACGCGCGCGGGCCGGCAGCAAAACGCCGGCCGCAAATGCCATCACCGCACACACCGCACAAGCCGCGGCGCATTGCCACAACGAGATCCGGCGCGCCATGACGCCTTGGCGCGGCGATCCCAGCATTCGGCCGATGCGCCGGTCGAGCATCTCGGACGGCTGCCTGAGCGGCAACTGGCGGAGGAAATCTTCTTCGTTCATGGCTGGTTCTCCTGCCGGGCGGGCTGGCTGAGCAGCGCGCGAAGTTTTTGTATGCAACGCCAGTACGACGATGCGACCGTGCCCTGCGGCGCGCCGCAGACTTCACCTATTTCTTTGAAGGTAAGGCCCGCGTAGATCTTCAACACGACCCATTCGCGCTCATTATCGGCCAAACACGCAAGCCAATCGGCGGCGGTGTCGCGCGCGCCTGGCTCACAACATTCGTCGTAAAGGACTGCGTAGTTGGCCAACGCCTTGCGCTCGCGGCCTTCCCGGCGCAACGCATCAATCGCCGCGTTACGGACGCAGCGGAACAGGTAGGGGCGCAGGTCAGAGGGAGGTCGGCCGTTTTGAAGCACGTTGGCAAACGCTTCGGCGACGGCGTCTTCGGCGGAAACGGGCGAACCGGCGATGGACAAGGCGTACGAGAACAATTCCTGCCGGTGGGCCGTGTAGAACTCGGCGAGCTGGGCGTTCAGTCGTCCACGCGGCATTTCGTCGTCCTCGCAGTTAGTTTCCGACTATACCACGGGCGAGGCAGCCTTTTTTATGCAGGTCAATCCGGGATTATTTCTACTTGCAGCCCGAATGTTTGCTCGAACAGGTCGGCCTTTTTGCGCGCCGCCTCGATATCGGAGGCCGATGGAGGCTCCTGGCGCACGTGGATGGAGACGGTGCCGCGGGATCGCGTGACGCGGATGGATTGGGCGGAACCGGCGTGGGACCTATCGAGGCCGTCGGCGATGCGGAGGATGGCGGCGAGGTGGTTGACGAGTTGCTGAGATTGGGGATCGAGGTCGCGATAGACCTTGTGGCGGGGGTCGGGGAGGGTCTTGCGATGATACCGGGCGATACAGGCGATGATGGCAATGTCGTTGGGCGGGAAGTCGGTGATGCCGGAAGCGAGGATCATGTCTCGGGACTGTTTGTGGTGTGAATCCGGGTCGACTGAATAGCCGACGTCGTGGAGGATTGCTGCGGCCTGGAGGAGCGTGCGTGCATGATCAAGATCAGCGATGGCAAAAAGAGGGACACCCCACGCACAACGCGCGCTAAGAAGCGCGTCCGGGGGGCGTCCCAACGCATCAAACAGGGCGAGGCTGTTTTGCGCGACGTGGCGCGAGTGCGCCGGGTCGGGATCGTGGGCGGCGGCAAATTGTTCAGCCTTGGTCATAAAGATTGCCTAAGCACACGCGGCACGAAAAACACAAGGGACATAAAGGACCTGACGTGGGCTTTGCCCACAACCCAGAATAATTGAAAATGCGCCAGTCGCATTCTCATGATCTTGTCTGTTCAAACACAAACATGAGAAAGGAGCGGCGGCGCATGAACATATTTTTAGCGAAATTTAAGGAC
>JAPLKX010000302.1 GCA_026387845.1 Candidatus Hydrogenedentota bacterium
ATCCGCACGTAAGGCTCTTTCACCTCGAAGCGAGTTCTTGATTGGGCTTGTAAAGGCAGGCCATTCCGCCATCCCGGGGTCTTGGTGTGAACACGGTGGGTCTCTTGATGCGACGCAGCGAGACCGCAAGCGGCAAGATGCTGCTTCTACATTGGCCGCAAACGTAGACGCGGCATCTTGCCGCGTTTCTTACGTGCGGATCCGGGAAATGAATGGCGCCTTCGGCCAAGGAAACAGGCTGCAACTTGTATCCAAGTGACAGTGCCGGCATCGAGTTATGGCGGAGTCTTATGGCTTTAGGCGACCGTGATCGCGAAGGGCGGACAGTTCGCGCTGGTAGTCTTCAGGGTAGTCGATATCAGAAAGCACGCAGGGGCCGGAGCACGTCAACTCAAACACGTCGTCCGGGTGGGCGTGCAACAGACCGCGGAGGCCGACATTGTCGTAGCGGGTCAAGATTTCGTCGCGGTAGCCGGAGCTAAACAGTATTGGATGACCGCGCTTACCCCGAAAGACGGGGACCGCAATGCCTTTGCGGCTGGTCGCGAATGCCTGAATGAGGTCCTCGATCAGCTTGCTCGTGATGGCGGGTTGATCGCCGAGAACCACCATCACGGCTCGACAGTCGTGAGGCAGGGAGCGCAGGCCGCACCGTACGGAGGACAACATCCCGGACCGGTAGTCAGGGTTATTGACGATTGTCACGGAGCGAGCGCCCAACTCTTTGGCGATCATGTCGCCGTCGCGCCCTGTTACCGCAAAGACTTGGTCAATAAGGCTATTGAGAAGCGTATCGACAACGCACGTAATAACGGTCTTGCCGCCAAAAGGGAGAAGGAGTTTCTGACAACGCGCGCGCGCGCCCATGCGGCGGGATTCGCCCGCTGCGAGCACGATGGCGCAGATCATGCCGGCCTGTTCATGTGACGCGCCGTGGCAGTTGTGCGACACCTTTACGCCGGGCAGCCACCAGTTCGGCGGCAATGCTGGCCGCGATTTCAGGCACGGTGACGGCGCCGATGTCGAGACCGATAGGCGCAAAAATGCGGCCGAGTTCGGCTTCAGTCGCAAGACCCGACTCGATGAAGTTTTCCCGGATCATGGCGATCTTCCGCCGGCTGCCAATCATGCCGATATACGCCGCCGGCGTGTGAATACAAGCTTCCAGCGCTTCCGCATCTTGTTTGTGGCCGCGTGTGACGATAACGATGTACACGTCGCTGGCGATGGGAAACACCGCTACCTCTCTTGCGATGTCGCCGCACCTCGTGATCGCCTCCAGCGGGAACAACTCCAGATTGGTAAACTCGGGCCGGTCATCGATCACCGTGACGTCGAACCCAAGCGTGGACGCCATGCGCGCAAGAGCCTGGCCAATATGCCCCCCGCCCGCGATGAGCAGAACCGGATTCGGGATTACCGGTTCCACAAGCGCCGTCACTGCCGTGCCGGACTCATCCGGGCCGGCCATGAACACCTGCGAAGTCTCGCGTGCGAGACACGCGCGGACCTCCTCCGCGCCGGGAAAACCGACCGCATCGGAAATCGCGTTTTCAAAAAACCAATGCACCGCAGCCTGCAATTGGCCGCCCTCTCGGACTGTCGTCAGGAGGACGCCGCGCTTGCGATGCCGGCGGGCTTCGCTCGCACGGGCGTAACACTCGCGGTCTTTGGCCGGCGCGGGATCAATTAGAATGCGCAAACGCCCGCCGCAGATGGCGCTTGCTTCGCGCGAGTAGGCGTGCTTCAGTTCGAGATCAAGCACGGTTGCACGCTGCGCCCGGCACGCCTCAACCGCATGGCGCTGCGCTTCGGCCTCAACGATGCCCCCGCCGAGCGTGCCCCAGGTTTGGCCGGCGTCATCGATGATGGCCCTGACCCCGGTCTCTTGCGGTGTGGAGCCGTCCGTGTCGAGAATCACCGCCATCGCAAAACAACGGCCACTGTCGATCAATTCGACTGCTTTGCCGTAAACGTCAAGCACGCTTCGCCAGCGCCTCCTTGATCCGCTCGGCCGTCATGGGAAGCTGGAACATCCTCGCGCCGCACGCGTCAAACACCGCGTTCGCAATCACGGCGCCCATCGTGATGATGGCCGGTTCGCCGCCGCCCTGGGGCGTGAGTTCCTTGTTTTCGACGAGCACGGTCTCGATCTCGGGAAGCCACGAGAACCGGGGCAGACTATAGGTGCCGAAGTTCGAGTCAAGCACCTCGCCGCCTTTGAATCGGACTTCCTCGACAAGCGCGTAGCCGAGCCCCATCATGATGCAGCCCTCGATCTGCATCGTCGCGCCCTCGGGATTAATCACGAGGCCCATGTCCTGCGCCGCTGCCACGCGCTTGACCTGGACACTGCCGGTGTCTTTGTCGACCTCGACCTCCGCCATGGTGGTCACATACGTTCCTGAATCAATCCCGCAGGCTACGCCGAAGCCGCGGCCGCTCGGGCCTTTGGCCGGCGTCCAGCCGAATTTCTCTGCTGCCGCCTTAAGGACTTTTATCATTCTCTCGTCAGTCAGGTTCTTGAGACGGAACTCGACGGGGTCGATGCCGGCTTCCACCGCCAGCGTGTCCATGTGCGACTCGCGTGCGAACGTGTTGGTGTTGTTTGACGGCGCCCGCCACGGGCCCGTGGCGAACGGATGCGGCTCCATGCCCTCTTTCGCGTCTCCATAAGCGGTGGTGCGCAGGTTGGGAACGTCGTAAAACAACGCCGAACCCCGGTCGCCTGCGAAATACACGCCGTAATCCCAGGAGACCAGCTTGCGCGACTCATCCAGCCCGGATTTGATCTGGACGACCGCGGCGGGCCGGAATGTGTCGTAGAAAAACTCTTCGGCGCGGCTGAAAACGACCTGCACGGGTTTCTGCGCCAACTTCGCGAGCCGCGCCGCTTCGATCGCCTGCAGGCTGCGGCTTTTGCCGCCAAATCCCCCGCCGACAAACGGCGTGATTACGTGCACTTTCTCCTCGGGGACATCCAAGGTGCGCGCAATCTCGTCGTGCACCGGGAACGGCGTCTGCGTCGACGCCCACACCGTGACAACGCCGTTCTCAATTTGCGCCAGCGCACTGTGGGTCTCAATGGCCGCGTGGGCGACGTAGCTGTTGTAATACGTCTTCTCGACGATGGTCTTGGCGCTCTTTCCCGCCTCGTCCACGTCGCCTTTCTTCTGCACCTGACGGCCCTTTGGCGAGGCGCACTCGATCAAATGCCGAAAAATAGTTTGATCGTCCGCCGGAAATTCCGGAATATCGAACTCGGCTTTAACTTCTTTTATCGCCTTCTCGGCCACTTCAGGCTTCTCATGCAGCACCGCAACCAGGTCTTTGTCCCGCACGACCTGCACGCCCGCAATCTTCTCGGCCGCGGAGGTATCGACGCTGCGCAACTGGGCGCCATGGGCGGGAGGCCGAAGGACCTTGGCATAGACCATGCCGGGGACGCGAATGTCCCCGGTGTACAGCGCCTTGCCGGTGACCTTCTGCTCGGCGTAGTGCGTCTTCTCGGTTTGCCGATTTCGTTGAGTTGCGACACCTCTTTAATCTGAGCTTCCCTGTTGAGGTGGCGCTCGATTCGTTTGCCTTGGGTTAACTGCGCGTATGTGACCTTGTTTTCGGGACGCCCCTTAACAAACACGACCCCGTCTTTCACTTCCAGGTTATCAACCGGCGTCTTGAGCTGCTCCGCGGCCAGTTCAAGCAGGACAGCGCGCGCTTCGGCGCCCGCCTTTCTGAGCGGTGGGCCAAAAAAGCGCGTGGTCATCGAGCCAAATGTGCCCCGGTCAAACGGGCAGAGGGCGGTGTCGCCCATGACCATGTCCACGGACTCGAACGGCACGTCCAGTTCATCGGCCAACATCTGCGCCAGAGACGTGATGATGCCTTGGCCCATTTCGATTTTGCCGGTGAAACAGGTGACGCGCCCGTCCTCCCCCACGTGTAGAAAGGCGTTGAAATCCGCCGGAACATCTCTGTCACCCCTGGCGGCCAGGGAGTCTCCCGCGAAAAAGAAAACCAGAATCCCGCCGCCTGTGTACTTCAAGAACTCGCGGCGTCTCATAGCGCCGGTGCGGCCGGCAATGGAGTGCAACTCCTCGTCCGGGCGTTCGAGCATGTCGCCCATTTCGGCTTCCGACTCGCTCATGGTCATTTACCTCCTTGCATGGCCTGGGCCGCACTTTCAATGGCCTCGACAATGCGCTTGTGCGCCGCGCAACGGCACAAGTGGCCGTCCATGCCCTTAATGATATCTGCACGCGCGGGCCGCGGGTTCTCCAACAGCAGGCTGTACGCCCCGAGGATCATTCCCGGCGTACAGAACCCGCATTGCAGAGCCCCGTGTTCCACGAAGGCTTCCTGAATCGGATGAAGCTTGCCGTTCTTGGCCAAGCCCTCGATCGTGATGACGTCTTTGCCCTCGACCTGCTTCACCGGGACGTGGCACGACCGGACGGGTTTGTTGCCCACGAGGACCGTACACGCGCCGCAGTAGCCCTTTCCGCAGCCAAACTTAGTCCCCGTAAGCCCCAAGTCCGTGCGCAAAGCCCACAGCAGCATTTGATCCGCATCCACCTTGAGAGTTGTCGGGGTGCCGTTAAGCGTAAAAGAAACACTGTCCGCCATATTCATCCTCCTCTCGGAATCCCGGTAGGCCCGGTGTTCCGGCGACACAGCGCACGTCGAGAGAAAATGTCACAGCGTATGCGCTGAATTGCATTGTCTCTCGAAACCGGCCCATGAAGCAAACAGACGTCTTCTTCATCGCCCGCGACTTGTAGCTCGTTGCCTGTAAAGCCGAGGGGAAAACAGGCGCCACGCATGTAGCGCAGGCGTCTCGGCTGGACGGGGGCCGGTGGACGGTGGGCGGTGGACGGGGGCCGGTGGCCGGTGGGCGGTGGATGGTGGACGGTGGCCGGTGGACGGGGGCCGGTGGACGGTGGGCGGTGGGCGGTGGACGGTGGAGAGAACGCAGCGGGCCAATTGGCGTACGCGCGGTCATCCCACGGGTAGGCCGCGGCCCGCGAAACAACCCCTGTCTAAACCACGGAGCACACGTAGAACAGGTCGTAGCTGTCTTGTTGCTTCTGATGAACCAGCTTCCCAACGACCGGCAGCTTGAGATCTACGCTGGCTTCGGAGGTCTGATGGCTGTAGCCAGAGACGACAGACAGATACGGCTTTGTTGAACGCAACGTATTCATGATCCCGCCAAACACGAACCAGCGGTTTTCTCTCGCATCCGCCAAGTCACTGGCCGTCGCCAGTGCAGGAGCAAACAACATGCCCGACAGTAATACCCCGATCATGGAGGGAAATGCCAGCCTCTTCGTCATACCCGGATCCGCACGTAAGAAACGCGGCAAGATGCCGCGTCTACGTTTGCGGCCAATGTAGAAGCGGCATCTTGCCGCTTGCGGTCTCGCTGCGTCGCATCAAGAGACCCACCGTGTTCACACCAAGACCCCGGGATGGCG
>JAPLKX010000708.1 GCA_026387845.1 Candidatus Hydrogenedentota bacterium
ACCCGGCCTGCTGCCCATTACTGAGCCGAGTTGTTGGATGGCGCGGGCGAGACGACCGCGCCGTCCAGACCCAGAGCTATCGTCAACGCACCGGGCCTGCTGCCCATTACTGAGCCGAGTTGTTGGATGGCGCGGGCGAGACGACCGCGCCTACTGGTTGATGAGTTGGCCGTGGGGTCCGATGGCGAGGTGGTGGTGGGTTGGCCATTTTTTGCCGGCGCCGCGCGGGCGCGCTTTTTGGATGAATTCTTCTTTTGTGAGAGCGAATTGTGGGCTGATTTCGAGTTTGATGGTGACGTTTCCGTTGGCGTCGCGGGGGACGGGCGAGCCGGCGGCTTCGAGCCATTCGGCCCAGTATTCGTTCATGCAGCGCCATGCGGCGAGGACGCTGTTGTCGCCGTCGTATTCTTTGATTGGCGTGTATTCGCCGGGCCTTTCGATTTCGACGGCGACGGGTTCGTGCCGGATGAACCGGAGGGCGTCGAACACGAATGTTTCGAACTTGTAGCCGTTGGGCGCGTTGGGTTCGACGAGTTTTCCGTTGCGGTCGACGTATGGGATTTTCTTGTGCGCGCGGTGCCAGGGGAAATGGTCGTAGTCGTTGTAGACGCGTTCGATGAAGCCGGCGGACAGGATGTGGATAGCGGGGTTTCCGGCGGCGTGGAGGGGTGTCCCGTTGGACTTGGTTTCGAGCAGTTGCGGGTAGAGGTCGAGTTCGGTGTATTCGATGACATGGTAGACGCCGTCGCACAGGCAATGGACGCCGACGGACTCGCGGGCGTGGTTTTTCCGGTGGTTCTTGGAGGACATCTCGGCGCCGCGCTGGACGTGGATGCCGATGAAATAGGGGTCGGCGACTTTTACGGCCCAGTTGTCGACCTGGAAGTAGCTGAACATGTCGACGCCGCGGTTTCGCGCGTCTTGGAGCGCGCCGGTTTCGACGAGTGCGGGGATGCAGCCTCCGTGGCCGTTGGGGTTGGATGCGAGGCGGTCAGGCGCGGAAAGCATGAATTTGCCGCGCATGTCGACGCACGGGACCATGCGCTGGTTGAAGAACATGATGTTGGCGGGGTCGAGCCCGAAATGGCCGTTTTGGCTGAAGAACCGGCGGGTGTCGTCGTGGTTGGCCTCGCTGGTCATGATGTACCACGGGAGCGTGCAGCCGTATCGGGCCTGGAGGTTGTGGATCTTTTCGGCGTGGAACTCGAACAGGCTTTTTGATGACACCGGCCCGATGGGGTACGCGCCTTTGGGTCCGGCAAACCCGAGGCGTGTACCTTGCCCGCCGGCCACGAGGAACAACCCGACCCGGCCTTGCCGCAGGGCTTCCTCGCCCGCCTCGATGGCTTCGGCGGCGTGTGGATTGGCGGAGGCTTTCGGGATGAGCGGGACGGGTTCGATGCGTGAGAATTCTTCGGGTGGCGGCTCGTGGAGCACCCACTGGTCGATGAGGCGCGTCATGAGGTGGAAATCGATGGCGTCGATGTGGCGGAGCAGGGCCCGTTGCCGCGAGCGATCGAGGGAGGGGTAGAACTCGAGGAGGTGCTCCTGGCCGTGTTTTTCGAGGAGGGCCCGGGCTTCGGCGAATCGCATCAGGTGCGCCTCCAGACCTTTCCGTGTTTTTCCATTTCGGCGCGTTGCTTGAGGCTGGGCAGGAGGCCCGGCGCGGTTCCCGCCACAAGCTCGTATTTGGAGCCGCACACGTCGCACAGCCCATATTCAAACCCGGGTTGCTCGAGGCATTCGCCGCACTTGGGGCAAAGGGGCTGAAACTCTTTGTACAATGCCGCGGGATTTTCGAAAACCGTTTTGCAGCACGGGCACTGGCTGATGGGATCGACCCGAAGCCAGCAGCGGGTGAATTGCCGGCGCTCGTTGCACACCCGGCAGAAGGCCTCGTGGCTGGCCAGCGGCCTGGCGGTGCTTTGCGGCGGCCCGTCGTCTC
>JAPLKX010000630.1 GCA_026387845.1 Candidatus Hydrogenedentota bacterium
AGCCGGTGGCCCAGGCCGACGCGTTCGAGCAGGTGGGTTGCCCGGGGTTTCCACTCGGCGGAGGGGAGCGTGTCGCTGAACCGCATCCCGATAAGGACATTTTGCAGGGCGGAAAACGGGGCCAGCAGATTGAACGTCTGAAACACGAAACCGAACCGTTCTCCCCGGAACCGGTCGAGTTGGCCCTCGCCCAGCCTCGTGGTGTCGACGCCGTCGACCGAAATGGCGCCGGAATCCGGCCGGAGAAGGCCCGAGATCAAGTTGAGCATGGTGCTCTTGCCGCACCCGCTGGGCCCCCACAGGGCCATCTGTGCGCCCCGTGGCGCCTGGAACGACTCGCAGTAGAACTCGACCCCGGGGCCCAGCCGGCGCCGGCAACGCTCCATGTTCACCATCCTGCTGTTGCCTCCTTGATTCCTGCAGAAGCGCACCGACTACGGCGCCAGCCATTCTCAGCACCGCCAACACCACAAGCGGCCTCACCTTGCAGATTACCAGACAACCGCGGGGCCTGTCCAATTGAGATCCCAATTCGAGACCGAATTGGCGTATTCGGGACCGAATTGGCGTATTCGGACCGAATTGGCGTATTCGAGCCCGAATTGGCGTATTCGAGCCCGAATTGGCGTATTCGGGACCGAATGTGTATTCGAGACCGAATTGGCATATTCGGGTCCGAATTGGCGTATTCGAGCCCGAATTGGCGTATTTGGTCCGAATTGGCCGATTCGGCCTGGCGGATGGGCGCTCTCAGTGCTTCTCAGTTTCCTCCTACATGGACACAGTGTATGCCTCAAGAGGCCAGCCCTGGCCAGCCCGGGGGCGGCGCCAACGCCGAAGGCGTTCAATGTGAATAGCCGGAGGCGACCGAAGGGAGCCTCCGGAACCGAAACCCTGTAGCGACAACCCCGGTCAGGGGTTGAACAAGAACCTCTCTGACCGGTTCACGTTCAACCCTTTGCAGGGTTGTTGCGATGACGGTCCCCGTTTCCGGAGGCTCCCTTCGGTCGCCTCCGGCTACTCATGTTCTTCCCCTTCGGGGAAACTATGAGGCTGGCCGGCGGTGGTCATCGGTTTGCCGCTTTCTTGTCAGCGAGCGAATCCATGCTTTCGATTTGATGTGCCTCTTTATCATTGCCGCCAATGCGTCTCGGCCTCGGTTTACGGGCTTAAGTCAGAAACTGGGGATCAGTGAGATGGGCGCGGGAGCTATTGAAATCAGCCGGGCACAGGAGTATTATTCGAAAAATGAGCATGTGTAAGAAAGGCTGGCTTAATACGAAGGGGTAGTTGAGGTGGCCATTGTGAAGGAATTATCCAGGGCCGAAAAGCTGGCCGTTGAACGGCATCGCGGCCAGTTGTCCCAGGAGCGGGGGTGTGAGGTAACCGAGGACGAAGCGCTCTGCGACTGGATGGCCAACCATTCCGCGAAATGGCGCCAGGAACGTCACGCCCGGATGCTGGCGATGGAACGCGAAGAGATCCTGCGCCATAAATGGATCGAGTCAGAAAAGGGCAACAGGGACGTGGGGGCCGAAGCCGTCTTTGACTGGATCCGGAAGTACGCGGCCCTTTGGCGCAAATGGTTTGAAGACGAGTACGACGGGCACGAGGCCTGAATCGGCGCCTGACGGGACGGCCAGCCCAGCCTCGCAAATCCAGCACTGCGGGACTGATGAAAAACCCGCACAATCACCAAACACCTTCAACAAACAAGAGCGAAAAACGGAAAAACGGGGACTGACTCGCCTCCGCCAGTTTGGAGGCGCATTTTCGGCCCGCAGGCGGTTTGAAAAGCGTGTCTGTCCCGAATGGCACTAAGATAAGCTAATCGGGCGTCGGCGGCAGTATTTAGCCGGCTTGAGCCGGCTCCCGACCGTCTTCGGTCGGCCTTTGCACCCATCTTTAGATGGGGTGGTATTGGCCTATCCCCTTTACAAGAGCCCGCTTCAGCG
Source organism: Candidatus Hydrogenedentota bacterium (assembly GCA_026387845.1). GTDB lineage: Bacteria > Hydrogenedentota > Hydrogenedentia > Hydrogenedentales > SLHB01 > JAPLKX01. Next base: position 1,956 of record JAPLKX010000630.1, read on the forward strand.
GGACTTCCCGGTGGCTTTAGCCGTTGGCGCCAGAGCCTTATCTTAGCGCCTTTCGTGTCTGTCCCCGCTTTTCCCCGTCCTTGTCCTATAAGTGTGCCCTGCCCACTCCGTCCGCGCTGTCCATGGCGGGGACACCGTAAGTTAACCGCAAACCGGTTGAGGATGCAATCTGAGCCGGCAACAATACCGACGGGATTGCCACGTCGTCACGCAAAAAGCCGCGGGACACCTCGCAATGACAAGCAGGGGGATTGCCGCCGGCATGGGGATGTGCATTTTGCCAATCGCCGCCCCTGGGAAGGCGCCCGCCTGGGAAGGCGGTGCGGGGCTCACAATGACAATTGGGGGTGGCGTGGCCAGCGTGTCGTTCTGCCAATCGCCGCCTGGGAAGGCGGGCGCTGAAGGCGGTGTGTGGCTGGCTGGACATAACAAGTGCGGGCGGCCCCGCAGGGCCGCCCGCACGATCAACTCAAACTATCCGGCGATTGATTCTTACTTCTTGCGAAGGGCGAACGCGCCGCCAGCAGCGATGACGCTCACGAGAGCCGCAAGACCCAGCAGGCCAACAGCCGGCATCTCGGGGTTGCCCGTCGTCCAAAAGCCGCCGCCAGCCGCCTCGACGAACTCTTCATAATCGCCGCCGGCATCCATTACGAGGTTGTAGGCCTCAAGGTTGGTGATGCCATCGCCGTCATAGTCGCCTCCCGGAGACAACGGCGGGCCATCTGCTTTCCCGGCACCGAGCACCGGCATTGTCGGGACTACAACAGCATTCATCGCAGCCGCGCCAGCCTCAAAGACGGTAGCGGCAGCCGCGCATGCGGCTGGACCGCCAGTGAGACCCAAACCGGTCACTATGTTGTTAAGGCCGCCGCCGGCTTTCAGACCGAGCACGTTATTGGTCGAACCCAGAAGCCCGCAAACCTGCGGAATGGTAAACCCGCCCTCAGGCGCGCCCGGAAGAGCCTCTGTATCCTCGATTTGGGCGAACAGATCTTCAAGAAGAGCTGTAAGCATCGCGGTCCACGCCGTATTCATTTCGGTGCTGAGCGCCTCTAACGCGGTGAAGGCTTT
>JAPLKX010000721.1 GCA_026387845.1 Candidatus Hydrogenedentota bacterium
CGCCGCCCGATGTAAGCAACCAGCCCGCGCCAACCACTACGATGATGATAATGGGCCACTTCAAGAACGAGAGATCCATGATGCCAGAGCCTCCGTATCCGGCAGGCGCCGTTTCGCGGCGGCCTTCGCCGGGTTGTCCGCCTCGGCTGTCTGCCGGACAGCCGCGGCAAAGTAAGAGCCTGCCGTTACTGCGGCAGGTAAAAGTGAACGAGCTCGAGGAGCGCGCGGGCGATTCGGCCGACCCCGGGCAGGTTAAAATACGCCAGACCGTACACAATCGCTGCGATCGCAATTACCCATACGGCCAGCTTAAGAATGAGAATCCGCAGCCGCATCAAGATGCCGCAGCGTGGCGCGTGCTTGTCCAATTGGCGGGCGCGTGCCGTGAACTGCTCGTACTTTTCGCTGCACACGGCGCTGCAAAACCGGCCGTTGGCGCTTGGGACCTCGCAGGCGCCGCAAAACGGCGTGCCGCATTGCTTGCACCGTCCCGTGGCCTCGATTCCGGGGTGATTGATGCAGCCCGACAGCCTGGCGTCCAGCATAACGCGAGCCTCCTACGTTGGAACGGCGCTCGTATTATATCCGATGCGGGCGGGATGGGCCACGGAAAAGTGGCGTGCCCGGGGCAGGCGGGTTGCAACCCTGGACTGGCGGGTCTAAAATGCGGCGGGTGGCGAGGGACCGGTCATGCCAGGCGTTGTCAGACTCAGTTTTTCGATTGAACGTCCGTTGATGGAGCGGCTCGAGCAATTGGTTCGGGAAGAGGCGTACGCCAACCGATCCGAATACATCCGCGACCTGATCCGGGAGCGGCTTGTCGAAAAACAGTGGGAACATAACGACGAGGTGGTGGGGACGATCACGCTGGTGTACAACCGCCACGCCCGCGGGCTCACCGATAAGCTTACCCACACCCAGCACCACCACCATGAGGTCATCCTGGCGTCCACCCACATCCATCTCGACGAGGATGTCTGCGCAGAAATCGTCGTCGTGAAGGGTCGGGCCAAGGAAATCCAGCATTTGGCGGGAGAACTAAAGCAGCAGAAGGGGGTACTTCACGCCACGTTGAGCGTGAGTTCAACGGGGAAACAATTGTCCTAGCCCTGCAAGTTCTTGTATTGCGGTGAGTTGTGGGGAAAGAACATTGTTTGGGGGTGCTTTCTGGGTGCAGATCTAGTTGCTCAAATGCTAGAGACGCAAATTGCGGTAAAAGGGGAAAGGATATAAGAACTGCGGTCATAAATACTTGACTAAAAGGGACTTGCGTTCTTGATACCCTTGTGATACAATCTTATCGGTCAGCGCCACATGTGGCGTTTCTCCTTCCGCGGAGGCCCGGGAGTCATCGTGGGCCTCTAAACTAACCTGCGGAAACGTGGGTAGGTATAGCAGGGCCGCGACGAAAGTTGCGGCCCTGATTTTTTTTGCTGAGCGTTGCTTATTGTGCGCGTTTGAGCACGTAGTAATGCGGCTTCATGGCGCGAATCGTGACGTCGCCGCTCACCCATTCGAAAAACATGTAGAGGTCGGCGCCGCTTTGAGTGAGTGTGTACCGGGAGAGGGTATGGTCGCCCCGATGCCAAACAGCACCGTTTGTCCAGACGGCGAAATCGCCTGAGGTCGCTTTGAACACAGAGGTAAGGCGGCCTTTCGGGTGGAAAATAAGCTCAGTCAGGAACAAACCCGACGGCCATTTCTTCACTCCCGGCTCGAAATCGGCCATTTCACTGACAAAATCCACGCTTACCCACCTGCCGATGACGTAGGGGTCGTCAACGAATGCGGGACGCACCTCGGAAATGTAGTCGGCTGGATTGATCTTGACGTCGGCGGGGGCAGCGGGCGCCGTTGAAGCGCCGACGTACTTGAGCACGTAGTACTTGGGCGCCATGCCCCTGATAGAAACGTCGCCGCTGATCCACTCGAACAGGAGGTAGCGCTGTCCGGCGATGTCTTGGATGACGTAATGGGCAAGCGACTTGTCTCCGGGGTGGTAGATGGTCCCATTGCTCCAACTCCACGGCCCGGATGTACGGCCGCCCGGCATAAACTCCATGTCTTTAAGATAGAACTCGCCTTGCCAGGATCGGTTTTCGGGATCGAACGCCTCGACGGCATCGACGAAATCGACGGTCTGCCATTTGCCGACGAGCAGTCGGTCGTTGACGAACGGCGGGTGCGATTCGGCGTGGTACTTTTCGGCTCCGGGCGCGACAGCCGGTTCAACTGGTGCGGGCGGGACATCGCCTTGATCCTCGAGGGCCCCTTGATATTCGAGGACATAGTAGCTGGGCTTCTGGCCGCGTATCAGCACGTCCCCGCTCATCCATTCCATGAATAGGTACCGTTTTCCACGGATGGTTTTGGTTGTGTACTGGGCTTTGGACTGGTCGCCGGGATGGTAGAGATACCCGTTATCCCACGACCAAGGGCCGGATGTGCGGCCATTGGGCAGGAAGTCCAACTGCTTGAGATACAAGTCGCCTCTGAACTGGCGTTTGCCGGGCTTAAACTCGGCGGGCGAATCGACGAAGTCAACGGCTTGCCACCTACCGAGGATGGCGGCTTCTTCGTCGCCGGGCTGCTGCCCTCCGGCCGTGCCGAAAAGAAGAGCCGTGGCCGCCACCGCTACCAGGCCCGCGGCGGCGATGGCGACGGCGACGGGCCGGGCCACGTAGAGGGCCATGGGCCGGGCTGAATTGAGGATTCGCTGGACGCGATGGCCCAGCGAGCAGTTGAACGCCATCACGCCGGCGCATGCCAGGGAGGAGGGGTCCCTCAGGCACCTTTCGGCGACGCTGGTGAGTTGTTCGGCGTAATCGGCGCCGCCTCCCCCCATCAGGACGACGTAATCGTCGGCAATCTCGTCATTCACCCACTCCATCTTACTTGTAAAGACGTTGATCAGGGGCTGGAAGAAAAACGCCGCCCGCATGACGCGCCCGGCGAGGTTCCACAGGCCGTCGCGCCTTGCGAGGTGGGCCAACTCGTGGTACAGCACGTACCTCAATTGCGAACTGGTCATGCTCACTTCGGGCAGGACAACCGCCGGGTGGAGAATGCCCACCAGGCATGGGCTGTTGACTTCGCCGCTTACCAGCACGGTCGGCGCAGGCACTCTTAGCTGCGACGCCAGACCTGAACATGCCTTCTGCACGGCATGAGGGGCAGGAGTGGCGTCCAACCGCATCCGCTTCATCCAGATGCAAGCGCCGGCAATCCTTAAAAGCAGGACTGCCGTCGTCACCAGGGCGGCTGACGCAAGCACTATGTACAATACGGAACCTCGGCTCTCC
>JAPLKX010000306.1 GCA_026387845.1 Candidatus Hydrogenedentota bacterium
ATTGTAGCGTTGGAAAGGCAACGTGGAGACTCAAGGTCTATGCGAATAAGGAGGCGATCGCGATTACAACCTTTGGGCGAAATCATGAGACCATGGATTGGAATGAGTACACCATCGAACTTGACCGAATAGTTATACGCCCGGATGAACAATGGAGTTTTTAGCGGCTGTTGTGGCCGGCGGAAACGGTGGGCGCGGTGGGAACCCACCGCGCCCACCAAACCAACCCGTGGGGGATATCAGCGGCATCTCTGGGACCGACTAGGAATTTCGGGGAATTTCGGGGGAATTTCGGGGACACACTACGAAATAGCATTCTCAGAAACCTATGCGGCCCTCCGAAAACTGTTTGTTCAGCCTGCGGATTCCTGTCGCGGCGGCGAGTGCCAATTCATAGGAAACCAGACTACCGATTCTCTGGCTGGTTGATTTGCCTCTCTGGGCAATGGTTTAACAACCCGTCGCAAGAGTCTCGTGATGGCGAGTGCGAGCCATTTGGCACGGGATCAAGGGGCGAAGCATCGTTTCTGGCACGGGGACATTGGGAGAAAGGAAAATGGAAGACGAATTCCTTTTTCCACAACAACCATTTCATGGCGGGAAACCGCCTGCATTGGTGAGCGCTTGTCTTCTTGGGATCCCGTGCCGGTGGCATGGACGGCGGGCGGGGCGCCGGGATGAACTGCTACGGCGGTTGAAAGAGAAGTACGTTTTTGGTGCCGGTATGCCCGGAGCAGTTGGGGGGTATGTCCACGCCAAGAACCAGTGAAACGTTGGCGGGCGGCACCGGCGCCCAGGTGCTGGACGAAGGGTTGCGAATAATTGCACCGGAAACGCGGGAGGATGTGACACAGTACCACGTAAATGGCGCCAACTATACACGGGATAGCGGAAATAATCGGTGCTCGTGTTGCATACATGAAAGCGGGAAGTCCCTCATGTGATATAAACGGGGTTACCGGAGAAGTTTTGCGCCGTGCTGGAATCAGGGTCGTCAAAGTACCTTGACGCGACAAGGGGGAATTGTCGGCGGCGACACCTTTATATTTGATTCAATCCATCGGCGCGTGCTAGATCTACGGTGTTCGCACTGCCAATGCGGCACGGGGTCGGGCCGCATTGGCATAATGCAGCCCGGGTTCGGGTTGCCAAGAGGAGGACCACGCTGGATGGATGCGATTGATGCCCTGAAAACCCGCCGTAGTGTGCGCGAATATACCCGCGAGCCGGTCGACACAGCCGTCATCGAAGACCTGATTGATTGCGCGCGGCTGGCGGCGTCGGCTAGAAACGTCCAGCCGTGGGAGTTTATCGCCATCACCAACCGGGAGACCCGCGTTAAGCTGGCGGACCTCGCTCCAAACGGCCCGCATATCGCGCACGCGCCCGTGTGCATCGCGGTGGTCTGCGCCGAGGGCACGTATTACCTCGAGGACGGGGCGGCCGCCACGCAGAACATCATGGTTGCCGCCCGCGCTTATGGGCTTGGCTCGTGCTGGGTGGCGGGCGACAAGAAACCGTACGCGGCCCAGGTGCTCAAACTGCTGGGCGTCCCCGCGGGGTACAAGCTGGTGAGCCTCGTCACGGTCGGTCACGCGGCGGCGCGGCCTGTGCCGACGAAGCGGCCCTTGGCGGATGTCATCCATTGGGAAAAATTTTAGCGGGCCTAAAAGTGGGACACCCCCCACAAAAGCCGGGGGGCGTCCCATTGAGCGGCCCCTGGCCGATGTCATCCATTGGGAACGGTTCTAGGAAACGCGAAATGTGGAATGTGGAATTGCGGATTGAGCGGCGCAAGGGCGAGTTACAAGGGACCTAAGGGACCTAAAGGACATAAGCGACACAAGAGTCCCAGGAATCGGAAGAGTCCCAAGAGTTCCATTGCGCAGTGGCCGCTTTCAATCACACGTGGAGTGAAGTTTTGATCAGTGCAGTTTTTGCTGGCGTTATTTTGCTGGGTGCGCTGCCGGGGGCGGATTTTTATGTCGCTGGGCATAACGCCGAACGCACCGGAAAGTTTAAGGAAGCCATCGAAGCGTATGGGGGCAGCGCGTCGGTGGATCCGTTGCTGGCGCCTTATGCGCGGATCAGCTCTGCCCGATGCCTGAGCGCTACGGGCGGCCGAGTCCAGGCGGAGCAGGCGTTGCGCAACCTGCTCACCGACGCACCGGACGCCCCGTGGGTGCTTGCAGCGAAACTCGATCTGGCGGGCCTGCTGGCGCTGGACGAGCAGTTTCCCGCGGCCGCGGCCCTATACGCCGAATCACTCGACTTCGCCCCGCAGACGGGGTCCGCCCCGCAGACGGGGGCCGCCCCGCAGACGGGGGCCCCGAAGATGGGGAGCCCGAAAACGTGGATCGTCGAGCAGTATGATTGGTCAGCGGCGGAGGCGTATGTCCGCGTCCCCGAGTTTGAGTCGCGGGCCTATGCCTATTTCCGCGACAAGGTGGCCACCACGGTGCTCCGCCAGCGGCGGGCCGATTCCGCCCGGTACCTGGAGAAATCGCCCAACCTCAATGACCGGCTCGTGGCGCTCGAGGGGCTGATCAAGTCGGCCGAATCCACCGATTCGTGGAGACTGGCGTTGCGGCTCCTGCCGGAGTCCGTTGACGGCGGCGGCCAGGTCGACCGCAAGATGCTCGAGCCCCTGCTGACGTCGAACAAGAAAGAACTGACGGACGCCCAGCGCGAAGTTTTTCAGAAATTCGTCAGCGGGCATGGCGACAGCGACTGGATGCGCCTGTTTCTTGCTTACCTCGTGCGCAGCCATACCAGCGTGGGCAAACCCGAAGTGGCCCGGCTGGCGTGCGACCTGCTCATCAAGCATTTTGAAAGATCGGATGAAACCGGCGAGGCGCTGTATTGGCTGGCGAACCGGCTGGCCAAGGACGAGAAAGAGAAGAGCGCCGTCGAACAGTACCTGCGCCTGGCCAAACATTGCCCGGATCACCCGCGGGCCGATTCCGCCCTGATCGCTGCCGCCGAACTTCAGAAAAAAATCGGCGATCCCAAGGGGTACGTGAAGTCGCTTGAACAACTGGTGGGCCAGTATCCGCAGAGCCGCCATGCCGCCAACGCCTGGTATTGGTTGGGAAAACAACACGAGGCGGGCGGCCACAAAAAAGACGCCGCAAAAGCGTTTCAGAACGCGGTCGAATTCGGCCCCGGCAACTATTACGCCCATTGCGCCGCAAGCCGTCTGGCCAAAGCGCGCGCGCGCGACGGCGATAGCCCGTCCAACGGCCGAAACCTCCGCGTGGACGGCGCGGGCTCGTACATGGCGCCGTTGGAAATCGCCGCCGAAGAACGTACAAGCCTTCCTGACCCCGCGACGGACCCGCAGTTCGAGCGGCTGATGTTTTTTGGAAAGAATGGCCTCGATGAGGGCGAATGGGAAGCGCTCTACCTCGGCAAGCGGCTCGGTGGCGGGGCCGAAGATGCGGTTGTTTACCGGATGATGTGCGATTCGGGCTATGCCAAGGCGGCGATGGATTTGGCCGAGGCGGCCAACTGGGGCGTAATCGAGGGCAAGCCGACACCCGCCCGCCTGCGGATCGAGTTCCCCCTGTCATACTGGCAGCAAGTGCGGGCCAATTGCAGCGGCACCGGAATCGACCCCTACCTCGTGCTGGCCATCGCCCGCCAGGAAAGCACGTTCAGGCCCGGCCTCACCTCCCACGCGGGCGCCAAAGGCATT